>CAXHFZ010000189.1:0-2634 GCA_964016325.1 uncultured Candidatus Poseidoniales archaeon
GTTCTCTCTTCAGTGAATACTGCCGTCACTGTCATGGTTCTGGGTTTTCTCTACATGGTGGGCAGACCAAGAAGTGGTGCGGCTCTCGCCCTTAACATGATGTACCCGATTGACGGATGGAACGCCGTTGAGCCTCCGGCGGATTTCGTTAGGTTGCTAGGAATAACTATTGCAGCTGGTCTGTTCGCGGTTCCAGTAATGATTGAGGTTGGAAAGGGGATGCTTAAAATGCATGAAATCGTACCTCTGAGGACCCTTGTTTTCTCTGTAGCCGGGTTCGTTAGCATATTGGTCTGGCTTTCAACTGGTTGGGTGGGAGTCGGCGTGCTGATTGTGGGAACAGGCCTTGGACTGATGCCTCCCCGTATAGGAATTAGGAGGAGTCATGCTATGGGGATAATACTAGTTCCGATCATGCTCTACACATTCGCACAGACGTTTGACAGCTTTGGTTTCATATGATAAAAACCCCCAAAAAATTGACTTCAGAATAAATCTCGACCACTGTAACCCTTATGTTCAATACATGACTCCCGGGAAGGGAGTGTGGCGACAATGACGGACAAAAGGACAATGGCAATAGGGATAGGAGCTCTGCTCTTATTTGTTAATTTGGGACTGATAGTTACTGGTTTTGTAGACGGTCAAATAGAGAGCACTGTCGAAAGTGCTGTTTCAGACGGGATGGACGGAATGGACGATGATGGTAACATGGATTACACCTATGACTACGACGAAGATTGGTTGAATGTCTCTGGTGAAAAGGCCTATTTCGCTAATTCTATCTCCAATCTTGATGATGTTCAGGCAAATGGGGCTGATCCAACTTACGAGATGATAGGTCCTTTCATCTACTACGAGAACACGACGCGTGAGATTCTAGATTTCGATTATGATGAGAATACAATAACTTACTCTGGCTATGAGATATACGAGTGGTGTGAGGACTGCACTTGGATGGACGATGAAGGCGTGGAGCACGCGTCCGTTTCGGGAGATACCCTCACAAATCAAGTGAACATTCTCTGGAACACCCAGAGAGTGGCTGGAATGAATACCGGTATTGAATATCTAGAGATTTTCGCCCAAGGAATGTTTGCAGCCAATATGATTGAGTTCGACCTCGCAAACAGAGCACCTAGTATTTGGGCATCTGAGGACATCAGTTCGATGATGACAGAAACTACCAATGGGGATATGGTGCTAGCTGGTGCATATCTCGCGGCTGGAGGAGACTCTGGAATGGCAACATCCTTCCAGAATCTCGAACAGTCCGTAATGTACGATGCCGTAGACCCGTCCACGGGTGTTTGCATAGCCCTAACTTGTGACATCGGTCCAGTTCTGGTTGCCGGAATGGGAGCCCCTGATGGAGGGCAAGTGACGCAGACAAGAGCGGCGCTGTATGGATACGGCGACAGATCCGAGCCAGAACTATCTGCGATCGACTTAGGAGTGTATGCCCTAGCAGCTAACGCCTTCGCAACAAGAGGAGGTGGTGATGAGATCAACAACGAGACTCCTCAGTTGCGAGAGAGATTCCAAGAGGTAAGCGGTGTAAATATTATCAATCCAGATACACTAGACTTCCTTCTTTTCGATGACTTCAACGGACTGCTTGGGACGTTCACACTTTCTGGCGTTACCCTCCCCGGAATGGTAGTTGGCCTCCTACTGCCCTTACAGAGCGGTGACTACTTCACTGCAATGGAGACCTACAATGTCGGACTACTCACCGTAGTCGATATCGCCACCTATGCCGAGACATGGGTCGGTTTGGGCCTATTAGGCTCACCCACGGAATTTGAGAATATTCTGCTCGGAGGCCAAGGGACCCTTACTGCTCCAGAATGGTGGATGGGTGCCTTTGGAGGACTTGACTCGTTAGGCGGGACATACATCGAGGTCGGACTAAACATTGGGGACTATGTTGGAATGGCTTCACTATCTGCCGAAAAGGCGGACTTCATTCTAAATGATGACAGCATCGGCCTGAAGACTACTTTCTCAAGAGAGTTCGTATATGGCGAGCTAGCTGGTATGTCGCTTCCAGATGAGAATGGAGTTCAGTCTGTTTGGGATGATGCATATGTCGCGAATCTGTATGACATCGATGAGAGCTCAGCGGGTGCACTGAGATCGTGGGTTGGGGACTTCGTTTTCGAAGTTGTAATGCCCGTCCTCATTACCTTCCTCAGCGGTAATACCGAGTATTACTCGATGCCCATAACGCACTGGCTTTTCGGCTTCAGTGATGCTGCAAGCGCGTCCTTCGGATTCTTCCCATGGGTTAGCTTAGAGACCAATCTGACTTACTACGGTTCAGATGGAATAGGCACTGGCGACTTCTCGGTTTACAAGATGAGTACTGCTGGAGAGACCAAAGGTCAGAGACTTGCCCAGGGGTACATCAACTCTGATGGAGATGGCCTGTGCGACTATGACTACGATTCAAGTGGTGTTTTCATTGGGTACGACCTTCCTTGTGAAGAAGGTCAAGTTTACGGAATGACCGAGCATCTAACTTGGAGAGCTCCTCACAGAGAGGATGGTTCACTAGGTCTGCTTTCTGACCACGCTGGAAATACCTGTCTCTTATACACATCTGACGCTGCCGACGAATGACGTCGTGGG
>CAXHFZ010000190.1:0-2624 GCA_964016325.1 uncultured Candidatus Poseidoniales archaeon
AGCAGCGGCTCCAGCCCACGTACTCAGGAAGTACACCATGAGAATCAGCATGCTAGTCCTCACAGAGCTTCGGCTTGACATCAGAGTGATGGCCGTCAAGACCGTATTTGAGACTTCGCCCCCAACGCGTACAAAAAGGCCCAAATCTCAAGGTTGGTTGTAGAGTGGTGGACCCGACCGGATTTGAACCGATGACCACTCGGTTATGAGCCGAGCGCTCTAACCAACTGAGCTACGGGTCCCGTCTCGTGTGGCTGGCCATGGAGTCAAGAACCTTGCCGAAGAAAACCCTGCCAGTTAGTGAATGGGAACCATCAAGCGTCGAGCCCCCTCCTCACAATACATGACTAAGCTATGGGTGATGTTTTTCACATCGCTTCTCCTTGTTTCAGCAATGAACTTCTATGCAGTAATAAGAGAGCCGGATATGATTGAAATTGACGAGATACGTAACTTCCCACGTGAAACAGTAAAAATAGAGGGTATTCTGACTGGGTATGTCAGGGATCCATATGGAGAGGGAGCCGATAGGATTGATCTCCAAGTCCAAGAGATTGACGGTCACTCTGTTGCGAAGGTCAGATGGAACGTTGATCGGAATAACGAGGTTCCCCCAATCGGCACTGTTGTGACGGTAGAAGGGGAAGTATCGGAGTGGAATGGAAGGATTTGGCTTCAGTCAAACGGCTATGGGGCGATTATTGCTCAGGATGGTTTCGTGGATTTTTCTGAGACAAAATTAGTCGAGGTCGGCAGGGATCCTCAGTCATTCTCCAACAGCTCATTGCAGATTGATGGCTGGATCAGTGAGGCTTTGGCTCCTGATGTCACATATCACTCGCTGTATTTGATGGACAACCACGTCTACGGAGGAGCGGACCATCTTCTTTACATCCAGATTGAGGGAAGGGTGATTGATTGGGTTGAAGCGGGTAGCCATGTCAGAGTGAGTGGATGGCTTCAGTTTGACGAACGGTCCTACAGATGGAGGCTTCTGGTTCAGGCAAGCGAGGTCGAAGTGCTGAGCCAGGGCGTTCCATCGAATGTTAACTGGGAAGCGGACCCATATTCCCTCACTTTCGACATCGGGAAGATGGTCTTCGCGACAGGGACGGTTGTGAACGAAGGGGGGGAGTGGCTACTCAGGGGCCCATCCCCTAATGACAGCATATGTTTCCTCCCCTCTGAGGAGGATTTAGACCAGTCCAACCTAAGTGGGACCTCCGGAGTCTGGGCTGGGAGATTGGCATGGGCAACGGATGAGGCCGAAGTCTGCCTTGATAGAGGATATGACCTCATGTCGGAAAGAGAGACAGGGGAATTCGGAGATAGCACAACAGAACTCTCAGCCGTTGCTTCGGACCCGTTCTCATACGTAGGCGGTAACTACACATTCGAAGGTTGGGTAACTGACCCTATCTCTCCAGACTACGACAAGGGTTACGTCGGAGATGGGTCTGATTACTACGAGAGGCAGACTAAGTTGAGATTACTGCTTGTAGGAGAACACTCCGAATACATCGAGGCAAACCAGCCAATCAGGTTCAATGCCACGGTTCTATGGTCTGATGCCGATGGAAGAGTGGTTCTGGAGGCCCGATCATGGACTCTTGGCGATTCTCCCGACCCGGTAGTTCTCAATTGGGGTGATGGTTACAATTCTTGGAGATGGGACTTGGGCAAAATGGTCCAACTTAGTGGCGAAGCTGTGACTGACGAAGACGGGGTTGACTGGATTTCTAGATCCGGTTCCGACGAGAAAGTTTGTCTCCTGGGAGATGGAACTGAGTCTATTGAGCAACTTTCCATCGGGGAGCCCGTAAATTGGGTCGGAAGGTTGAGCATGGAAGAATTTGGAATGGAGAACACCGCTAGATTCTGCATAGATGTGAGATAGGTGATAATTTGGACCCAATTCTTGTTGACTTTGGATGGTTGATAGCCTCGTTCGTTTTTGGTGTGGGGCTCGGATGTCTAACAGGGCTTATCCCTGGATTTCATGTCAATAACGTTGCGTTGATCGCCCTGAGCCTCTCACCTGTCGCAGTTGGAATAGGAATTCCTCTTGACGCGGTTGCAGGCATAATTGTGGCGTGTGGAACAGTTCACACCTTCTTGAATTACATCCCAAGCGCGCTGGTCGGTGCACCTGATGACAACATGGCTCTGGCACTGTTGCCTGGTCATCGGATGTTGATTTCTGGGCAGGCCGCCCAGGGGGTCGCCTACTCGGCCAGAGGGTCGCAGATGGGCATGTTGATGTCGATTCCACTACTAATCGTAGCCAGATTACTATTCGGAGAGAATCCGGGCCTTGGGCTGTACGAGTCCAGCAGGGATTTTCTTCCTTGGCTACTACTGATTATCTCAATATTCCTCATTATGACTGAAACGACTAGGTTAGCATGGCCTGAGTGGATGCAGAGAGCTACTAGAAATTTCAAGATTCCACTTCCAAGGCCGATTAATTTAGATCTACCAATTGGCAAGTTCAGGTACAAGAGAAATTGGAATGAGATAAATTTGAGCATGGGTTCCAGTTCTAGAGTAGCAGGGATTCTGGTTGCTACTGCATTTTTTCTAATCTGTGGATTCTACGGTTGGGCAGTATTCGAACTGCCCGG
>CAXHFZ010000191.1:0-2618 GCA_964016325.1 uncultured Candidatus Poseidoniales archaeon
TGGAAGGAGTTGAGTGTATGTCCTGAAGCCAAGGGAGTCCAAACTTCTCACCTATTTCATCACCAATTGCAAGGAAAAGTAAACCTCCACAGTCTTTACGAAGTCTTCTCATTATCTCTGGAGTCGCTTTGGCGGCAGGCCAAAGAAGATCAGTCTCTCTTTCCCTGAAATCCGAGTCAAAAATCATCACAGGATTCCCCAAGGAGAAAGCTTCAATCGCCTCAGCTATGCCATTAACCATGACTGTCGGAGGGGCTTCACATACCACTTATTTTCGGTCAAAGTATCTCTATGAGTGCCCATCGATCAAAAATTTCCGCTCTCCAGAGTTCATTATCTGAAGTTGAGCTGTAATACTTCAGTCCGAACCCCTAAACGTAACCAATACCAGCCAACCCCATGGCGGGACGTAGCGCAGCCACAGCTTCATTCATCATTTTGCTAATGTTGCTACCATTGGCTTCCTCAGATATTCAGCCAATCGAGGAAGGAAAAGGGGGCTTGGATGCTGATGGAGTATGGACAGAAAGTGTGGAATCGGAACTACACTCCAATTGGTGGTCCCACTGGAGCAGAGATAAGGATCGCAATTCTTTGGACGACAGACTCGAATGGCTTCTGGAGCAACCCTCCCAAACCCAACAAGACTGGTGGAAGAGAGCAGAATCGGGAAGTGCCAGAATTTTCATTGATTATGACCACCATCCTTCCGATGCGGATGTCGAGGAATTGGAAAGCTTAGGGGTCAAAGTCACGTTTCGTCCCAAATATCTTGATACTGTCTCAGCAACTGCTCCGTTTGAAATTATACTTTCTCAAGATGGAATCAGGTCTCTTCCCGGAGTAGTAATGATCGAGGATCTCGGTCTGGCAGAACCGCACATGAATGAGGCCGTCCCTAACATGGGTGTCGATCAGGTTTGGACTGACTTCGGCTTTGATGGGACGGGCTCAGTGGTTGCAGTTCTGGATACTGGTGTCAGAGGAGACCATGAGGGCTTGAACGATATGGATGACGAGCCCTTTACCACAGGTTGTGAGCAACCTGATCCAGACCCCCTGGAACCAAACCCAATTTTTGTTGATTGCGACCCGAAGATTGTAGCATTCTATGATGCAGTATTGATGGATGCAGAACAAGACCCTTCCACCTCTTACGATTCAGGAACTCATGGGACCCACGTAGCTGGTATTGCGGTAGGTACAGGAGGGGGGCAAACCGATCCCACTACAGGGCAAAAGTATGTTGGAGCGGCACCAGGAGCGTTTCTAATTAACATCTTAGCTTGTTGCGACGGAGATATAGAGGATGTTATCCAAGGGGCTCAGTGGGCTATAGAGAACAAGGACAAGTACGGAATCGACATCGTCACGTCATCACTAGGAGAACAACAGCTTGAGGTTCACTTCGACAACAACGGCGACTCAGCCTGGAGTAGGCAGATGGATTCTGTTGTCGAGGCAGGAATCATCACCACCCTCTCAGCTGGTAATGAGTTCGGAGGAGCTACTTTTGCCGGCTGTAATACTATAGACAGTCCCGGCGATTCTCAACTCCCGGTTACCGTTGCGAGCCTGGACAAGGATCTAGGACTGGCTATCTACAGTAGTCGAGGCTATACTTCTGATGGCAGAGTGAAGCCAGATGTTGCGACTATCGGTTCCAACATCATGGCCCCTGACGCGGCATCCAGCGATGGATATACCAGCAAGTCGGGAACTAGCATGGCTACACCACTCATGGCAGGTATCGCCGCATTGATGGTAGAGGCAAATCCGGATATCACCCCTACAGAATTCAAGGATATTATTTCAGCTCATTCTATCGAGAGAGATTTGCAACTTCTCGATGATCCAGGATTCAATGATTGTAGTATACTAGAGACTCGTCCAGATAATGAGTTTGGATATGGACAGGCTGATCCGTTGGCCTTTGTGGAAGCAGCAGGAAGTATTGACAGAACCCTGAATGTCAGTATGAATCTCGAGACACTACAAGAAATTGGAAACCAGTCATACGTCTCAGGAACAGCTTCTGGCGTCGCTCCTGGTATGGGGATTGTAGAGGTCAGAGTAGGTGGTGGAGTATGGAAGGGAGCGGCCGATCTGAAGGGTGATTGGAGTGAGTGGAGAGTAAAGCTTGACCCCCATACCGAATCTGGAAACTCTACCATATATGCCAGACTGGTAGTAAGCGAGGATAGTATTTCTCCAGTAGACGCAAGGAGAATCATTCTAGTCGATGGTGATGCATCTGAGATAATGTCAGGAGATATGATGCGATTCGGTCTCTCTGTATTTCTGCTCCCGTTTTTGTGTGCGGTGGCACTAATCGCATTCATTGCATTTAGGGAACGCTGGGACAAGAAGATTAATTTCTCCAACAAGGAATCAGACTTACCATCAAAGTTAATCTCAAGTATAGAAGTCATGAATCCGGTTCGCTATTCTGGTTACGTCAAGTCGTCGATTGAAGCTTGGAAAGATGGAAAGTCACTAACTGAGAATCAGTTCAGGAGGTATGTATCACTCTCGATACTATACACTGCTCAGGGTCTTCCACAGGGATTCACATATGTTGCATTCCCTGCTTTCTTAGCTGTAAACGACGTCAGCCC
>CAXHFZ010000192.1:0-2603 GCA_964016325.1 uncultured Candidatus Poseidoniales archaeon
TGTGATTCCTGGTTCTCCGTGTTTGGACGGGTCTCTGTATTTTTCTTCTGATAACTGCTCAGGGTGGCTTATCCTGCCGCCTCTAGATTCCCACCACAAGTCCTTCAATTTAGTGCCAAGAGGAAATATCTCCTCAAGCATCGGACGATCGATTTCTTCTCTGACTGTGGTTTTGAATTTCCTGAAATCATTTTCAGGAATTTCTTGAAACCCCCTTCCCTCGACTTGTCGAATATTTATTCTCCTTAACCACAGTCCTTCTGATTTCAATTCTTTGAGGAGCTCGAGATTCATCGTGTACGTTCTCTCTGTCTCGCCATTTAATCCTGCGATAAAGTTCAGGCCGGGAAGTAAACTTGGTAATCCTCTTGGGCCCCTTTTCCTCCCGTATTCATTGACGTGCCTGATGGCTATCTTCAGCTGATTTGAGTCGCAATTTAGCCAGTTTGACTCATGGACCCTCGGATCCGCTGACTCTAAGCCGAAAGAAAGCACGGCTCCATCAGATAGATTCTCCACCAGAGATTTGGTTATCTCCGTGGACGGCTCAATATTCTGTGCAACTATCGAAGGATTGGCATTGTCCACATGCAGTATTTGCAGATTTTCATTGCTTCTTGCACCTTGCAATACCTTAGATATTGGCTCGGGGTCTGGGATTGGGTATTCCATGTCCTCGACACCCTCTGCCCTGTAGGTGTAGATATCTGTGGCACCGCCTATTCTGATATTGACGGCTCCGGATTCCACTGCAGCATTAATTTCCCGGATAACATCGTCTTCTTCCCTCCAAAGAGGGAGCCCCTTCTTAGGCTCAATACAGAATTTACATCCTCTCTTGAAACGGACGCAACCCTGATACAGTTCAACTTCGTAGGTCAGTGGCCCATGGGATCCATTTGGAGACAGTAGATCAGGGTGTTCCACTACTGCCTTTGATGAGGCCCCCTTCATGGCCCATCTTGACCATTCATCCGGAGTCCTTTTCTTGTGAGACATTTTACGAGTTGAAAGGAAATGATTGAGGGTTGCGTCTATATCCTTCAAACTGCAGAAGAGATTAGATCTTGGAGAGACCCATCCAGATTGCCTCCAGTGTCTAATTGCCCAGCCCCCGCAGATAACTGGTATTCGACTCGGAATCGATGACAGGAAAGCGTCAGTCTCACCTCTGCTTATCGGAGTTCCCCTGATGTACTTTCCAGGTACTACAGCCCCGGCAAGAAGAATCGCACCATCCAATTCACCCATTTGCTCTCTTACATTTTTACGCCCTTCAAGAGTTGAGAGTTCTGATTTGAATAAACTCCTCCATTGATCGACGGTCATGTACGTATATTCTATGCCCCTCTCCTCTAGAACTCCACAGATGTATCTTATGTGAAATCCAACATAGTTAGGCACGCCGAAAGCTGCGGGTTCGTCTTCATACCCATCGAGCACGAGCCATCCGTCTAGTTTCCCCATGTTCCTGCGTCAAGGTATTCGGTATTCACCGCTTCGACTGTTTCCTACGTCCGCCCCTATCTCTGTTGGAGCCTCCGGACGAGGACTCTTCGACTACTATCCTACGACCTTTGATCTCAGAGCCGTTCATAGCTTTGATTGCCGCCTTTGCTTCCTCCTTCGAGGGGAATGTGACGAATGCAAATCCTTTTGACTTTCCAGATTCCCTATCCTTGGCGATATGGATTGAGTCAATTTTTCCATGCTCCGAAAATGCCTTGGAAAGCTCTTCCTCGGATATTTCGTATGAGAGTCTTCCGACAAACAGCTTGACTCCCATTTTGTCTTCGAGTTCTTTCCTCATGGCTAATATTCTCTCCCTCTCCTTGGAAAGCTCTTCCTTGGTAGCCTTTCCTTGATTGACCTTTTCCATACAATCTCTGCATCTGATTGGCTTGCCTGGAGTGGGCTTGAATGGGACCTTCGTGCTAACTCCACACATCGTACAGACTGTATCGTGCATCTCTCTCCTTGGCCTACTCTGGCCGCCTCTTCCTCCGCCACGACTAGTGGATCTCATTGAAGCAACCCTAGCGGGTATCTCGTGATTTGCCCCCCTTCGGAAATCCGCCATTGGAGAAAGATAGGGCCTCGCTCCATCATGACCTAGTTTCGCTTCAGCCTCAGGGGACCATCTCTCTCCGGATCTGTTGAGTTTGTGCAGACCAAATCCAGTCTCGTGTCCGTGGCCGAAACCGTCAGATAGTACTCGATAGGCAGTGTAGTCACATCTGGAACAGTCTACGTTGAAATCAATCTTCTTGTCGGATACATCTAGAATCGCTCCACACGTCGGACAAGATGCGGATAGCACCCCAAGTGATGCATGTCCCTTTGTTGAAGCCTTGAGAATCGGGTCATCCTTGACTATCCTAGCTCTCACGATGTCTCGCATTCTCATCGCATCACCGGGTGATGGAATGAATCTATCTACGACTTCGGAGACGTGAATGTCAGCGAATAACTCGAGCGCGGGAAGATCCCTGTGGCCTCCCTGCTTACTCTCGATATGCAGGATTCTAATCTCGGCGACATTCTCATTTAGTCTAGTGACCTGGCCAATCACGACATCATCGACCTCAGGGGAATTAATCGGC
>CAXHFZ010000193.1:0-2558 GCA_964016325.1 uncultured Candidatus Poseidoniales archaeon
ACGACGTCATTCGTCGGCAGCGTCAGATGTGTATAAGAGACAGTTCTAGACCTCAAGCCCTTCCAAGATGAGGGGGAGACCTCGACGGGTGTGACCAGTCTCGGCAGAGGCTTCCATGATTCAAGATTAGCTAACCTGCCCCCTCCACAGACGAGTGAATCATGACTTGGCCTCAGTTCACTGTTAACCCTTCTGAGTGAGCTCAGCGGAACAATCCTGTATGGCTTTGACTTCATCTGGTAGGTCGCTTCTAAATCGTAGTTGTTGCTTTTGTTCATGAAATTTGGTTGATATGATTTACATATTAAACAAGGCAACGGGGTGAAGGTAAAAGTGAAAGTGAAAACAGGAGTAATGAGGATACCCACTGTTTTCAAATATGGAAGGTGGGTGGCACTAATACCGCTCGTGTGGTGTAGTTCGGTCCATCATGTCGCCCTCTCGAGGCGACGACCCGGGTTCAAATCCCGGCACGAGCACCATTTCACCCCATTGATTTCTAATCTAATCTCTTTTTCTACTGAACCTGATGATTGGAGAGGAACTTCTAATAATCTGAGGCATAAAGGAGTAACATGAAGCTAAGGTCCGCAGTCATTGTGTTGCTATTCATAAGTTCGGTTCTCTCAGGATGTGCCGGTGGTGATTCTGAAAATGATGAAAGAATTGACAACCTTGAATCAGATCTAGCAGATTCTGTAGCTAATTATAATGATTCTTTGGAGCAGATATCAACCTTGGAACGCGCACTCTTTGATGCAAATGCTACCCAAATATCCCTGACTAATGATGTGAATGAGCTTAACGTTCGAATCTCTGAAATTGAATTGCAAAAACAAGATTTAACCATCCAAAGGGATGATCTTTTACGGCAACTTGACGAGTCCGAAGAGAACAATTCCTACCTACAAGAGGCAGTTGATTCATTGGACCAGCAAATTATAAACCTGGATAATCAAATCTCCGATTTAGTTTCGGACCTCCAACAAAGTCAACAAGAATCTAATGAATTAGAAACAACAATTGCAATATTGCAAGATACTTTAGACAGTCTGATTTATTCTATGACATATGTTATCGATGATTGTCCTATTGACAATCCAGGATTAATGATTAATGTAGGGTATGATAATGGAGAAGGCTTAGGGATTCAAGGTGATGGTCTAGTGACGTTTGAAGAGATAGAGTATACGATAGGAGAATGCCCCGGTAATCTTGGTAGAGTATTCAATGAGTCTACTGAGGAGCACGATTGGGGACCTCAAAGAACTGTAATAATGAATGGGGTATTGTATTTTGTTTTTGATGACGGAGAATACGGAGCAGAGCTATGGAGAAGTGATGGTACACTATCTGGGAGCCATATTGTCAAGGATATCAGGGGGGAAGATTGTATCGTTTCGACTGACCCTGAAACGGGAGAGCAGTATGATGACTGTAGCAACTGGGGTTCAACATTTGACTTGTCGTGGGATAACGTCTTCAATGACCAGGAAATAGTCGCCGGAAATAATAAAATTTTCTTCACCGCCTCAATGTATATGTATGCCGAAAATAATGGAGGATTTCCCACACTTTGGGTTAGTGATGGTACTGAGGAAGGGACTAATCTTGTCTATGATTTTTGGAGTAACTGGGACTACAATTGCGACGGTTGTGAATTTGATAATGCTGGAATCACGGAACTTGTGGCGATACCTGGAGAAGGTGGAGCGAGTGATAGAGTGGTGTTTAGCAGTATTTTAGCAAAAGGTGGCATGGGAGAACAAGGATATCCGAAGGGTGAGGAGCTGTGGATCAGTGATGGAACTACTGCTGGGACTAGGATGATTGCCAATATTGAGCCAGAGACTAGCTCATGGACAGATGGTAACGGTATCGTACAGTGTTGCGCGGACTGGGATGGGTCAGTTCCGAGAGACATGGTGTACAAGGGAAATCAAGTATGGTTTACAGCGCAAACAGAAAGTTACGGCAGAGAGTTGTACAGATTCGGGCTTCAACTCGGAGGGGGATTATTCTTAGTAAAGGACATAAACCCTGGAAACCAAGGTAGTGACCCTCAGTATTTGACACCTGCCTCAGGAGGCATATATCTTAGAGCCAATGACGGGTTACATGGGAACGAGCTTCACTATAGTCAAGGAGATGCCTTCTCAACGAACGTCGTCAAAGATATCTGGCCGGGTGTTAACAATTCTAGCTGGCCAGATTGGCTAACTAAATTCAACGATAAGCTGATATTCACCGCGAATGATGGTCAAAACGGCCGAGAATTGTGGATAACTGACAATACTGAGGATGGGACCTTCATGATTAAGGACATAAATCCAGGAGGGAATTCAAGCTTCCCAAACGGTCCAATGAAAGTTTTGAATGGAGAATTATATTTCTCTGCTGATGATGGCATACACGGCCAAGAGCTCTGGAAGACAGATGGTACTGAACAGGGGACAGTTATGGTCAAGGACATAAATCCTGGAGAAAACAGGAGTCTCTACTGGGGCTTTAGGGCTCACTGGCACGGGGAGTACACCTTGGTAGTCGGGGATTACTTG
>CAXHFZ010000194.1:0-2553 GCA_964016325.1 uncultured Candidatus Poseidoniales archaeon
AGATCAAAATTAGCCCAAAGCCAACAGCCCAGTGAGAAAGAAGATACTCCAATCATAGAGTCAGTATCTGAGATTCCGCCTCTCTGGAAGGGAGGCAAGATAGACATTGAAAGGAATCAACCAGAAAACAATATTCCAACAATTAGTAATATCGAGCAAGAATGGGGAATGGAAGACTCGCAACTCACAGAAAAAGAAACCTCTAGTGTCATTTCTACTGATTCAGCTCATTGGTCAGTCGAGCCTTCAATGGCCTCTTCTTTGCCTGTTTTCAAGGACCATGGAACTGAGATTATTGACACTCCATTTGGTATCGAAGACGCTCCTGTTCAACCATTTGATTTTATCGAAAATAAACCTGAAAATCCCCTAAGGGAAAACTTCCGTCCAACTACTTCATGGGAGCCGGACAATCCTTTTGATGAAGAGAGGAGTACATACCTAAATGAAGCTGAAATGCTAGTGATTTCCACGGCTTCAAAGAGAGAGATTTCTCCCTCAGATGCAGAACTACAGGCCAGGCTCGAGGTAGGAAGACCTCGCCTTTCTCAGATATACAACGGACTATACAAGTCCGGATACCTTTCTGTCAGGAAGCAAGGAAGAAAGAGACTGTTCAAAATCACAGAAGCGGCACAGAAACTAGTGGAGGCATAATATGGATGAAGACGTATTAATTACGGAAGATAGAGTAAAGAAATATATCTCAATCACTCTTCAAGCAAGGAAGAAGGCCACACCGAATGATCTTAGCAAGGCGGACCTGGAAAAATTGGACTCAATGATGAGGATGTGTGATGATTACTACTCAGATGCAAAGTACTTCCTTGAGAAAGGTGATTTAGTCCGGGCATTCGGAGCAATAAACTACTCGCATGCATGGATTGACGCAGCAGTAAAGATCGGCCTTATGGATGGGCATGGAGATGATGTTCTATTCACTCTTCCCTAATCAACAAGGCGTAGCATTCTATCTGATACTACCTCGATATAGGAGCAACCACACTCAGATAGTTTTTCCTTCAATCTAGTATCAACCGTGAGTACCGGCCAGTTATTCATCTTTGAAAGCCGTATGAGCATCATGTCAGTGTGCTTCTCCCCCGGAGGATCATCCATCATTTCTGAGCGACTCTTCAAGAGTCCAAGGAGAAGCCCCCTCTTGCCCCTAGATAGGCCATCCAGCTCTTTCCAGACACTATCAATTACTATCAAATCCGGCTTTCCAATGACATTGGACATCGCAGAATCCAAGTTCAACCCTGACTTAACCAACGCAATCCAGCCACAGGTATCGACGAGAACTCCCGCCAATTAATCACCCTTTGATAGTTCCATGGCCTATCAGTCTCCATCTGGCGCCTACTCTTCTAGATAGTGTGATCCTGCTTCCTTTCTTCGCGCATATTGGCAACCTCAGTGCTAGCCTAGCCTCTCCCTTCTTGGAGGACGAGACAGTTCCAACACTGGTAGCTGTAGCAGAGTTTACCATCAGCATCTCATTAGTTTGTAGTGGCTTTACCACGCCTTCTTCGCCTTCCCCCCCAGAGACCATCTTATCTAAAAGCTCCAATTCAAGATCCAAGGATTCCCAGACAGGAGGCAACTCTCCCTCCTTTGCCATCACTTGTCCTGAGAGGTCATCTGCCTTCGTTGACATCGGGTCCATGGGAGTAGCTATTCCACAAAGTCCACCAGCATGAGCCGATTGAAGATCTAGTCCACCAGCTTGGATATTTTCTATTGTGGTCTTCAAAGGCTCCCATCTAGTTTTATTTCCCTCTGAAATCCTCCTTCCGGGAGCGATTAGGATAGAGTCTCCAACACTAAAAGATCCCTCGACAATACTGCCTCCTATTATCCCCCCTCTAAGTTTATTTGGCCTCGAACCAGGCCTATTGACATCGAAAGAGCGTGCTACATACATCAGGCCCTTGTCCTCAGAGTCTAGAGAGGGGCTAGGAATCGTATCCTCTATTGCCTGAATCAACATGTCCAGATTAACATCATGATGTGCTGAAACAGGAACTATCGGAGACCCCTCTGCTATCGTACCTTCTATGAAAGAAAGTATTTCTTGGTAGGACTCAATCGCACGCTCTTTACTGACAATATCGACCTTATTCTGTACTACGACTATGTTTTCTATACCCGCAATCTGTAAGGCGGCCAAATGCTCTCTAGTCTGCGCTTGCGGACACGTCTCATTAGCTGCCACCAACAGTAAGGCACCATCCATTATAG
This sequence comes from uncultured Candidatus Poseidoniales archaeon, assembly GCA_964016325.1. Lineage (GTDB taxonomy): Archaea > Thermoplasmatota > Poseidoniia > Poseidoniales > Thalassarchaeaceae > MGIIb-O5. Next base: position 2,245 of record CAXHFZ010000194.1, read on the forward strand.
CTGCACCTGAAATCATGACAGCCATCAGAGTCTCGTGTCCTGGCGCATCCACAAATGAAATAACTCTTAGAAGATCATTTTCGGAGTCTTCCCCTCCATCTGGATTCTTTCCTCTGGCATAGTATTCTCCTTCTTTATTCTTGTAAAATGCAGTATCTGCGTATCCAAGTTTAATGCTGATTCCACGCTTCCTCTCTTCGGAATGAGTGTCTGTCCAAGTGCCAGAAAGAGCCTGTGTCAGAGTAGTCTTTCCGTGGTCTACGTGTCCGACCATTCCAATGTTTACTTCCGGCTGACTAGGTAGATCAC
>CAXHFZ010000195.1:0-2535 GCA_964016325.1 uncultured Candidatus Poseidoniales archaeon
ATCGATCCACGGGCCCCTGCCTACTGCTACAGGCTCAAAGGAAACTGAAGAAACAGGGGCGCCTAGGTCCCTCAAGAGTGACTGAACTATTCCTTTGGCTGTCGAGAATCCCGCTCCTGACTCTGCGCAAGCCCAAGAAACTCTCGTTTTGTTGCCCCCTCCCTGAACGACCTCCCCAAGTTCGTAAACCCTCTGGGGGAGCTCATGATGCCTATTTGATGCTAGGAGATTCATTAATGATGGGAATATATACTGCCTGAGTATTGTATGATCAACCGTAATTGGGTTAGAAATCACTGTGGCTTCTGATACCATCGGCCACCTTGTCTTCTCAAATTGATCCCCCTCATTAGAAAGAGTCAGACTCTGAATCTCTTGAAGGCCGACCGACCTCATGCTCATCCTTATTCTCCTGTGCAGATTAGATGATTTTAGTGGTGAAGCATCGATGTGAACTGAAGATAGAATATCTGGCATATTTTCATATCCAAATCCTATTGCAATATCTTCCACAATATCAACAGGATGCATAATATCACTGCGCCATCTAGGCATTGAGAAGATGTGCTCTCTTTCTCCCACCACGCAGTCGGACCATCTTTCTGCCCTCTCGGATCCATTTGTAGTTGTCCTAGATTCCAGTAATGACCCTCCCATTCTTCCAATCGCTTTACCGATTTCAGAATCGCTAAGCTCCATGCCTAGAATTTTCTCAATGAGTCTGTTGGGAACCCTGTAGGTTTTAGGCCCGAAGTTAGGGGTCACCTTTACCGAACCATCTTTACGCCTTATCTCAACACTTTCGACTAGACCTCCCAATTCTGATAATGATAATGAGACCAATAGGAGGCAGGTTTCACACGCTATTTCATCAAAACCTGTTACATCTATGAAGAAATCATTAGTACCTTCACTAACAGTTGTATGATTTCCATTGATGATGGGGGGGAACGAAACGACCTCATTATTAGAATCGAGGATAATCGGATATGTCTCCAAGCCATCCATAAGTTTGGAGTATTCAATTCCTTTTGGGTGGCTATCCAAAATTTCAGAGATGCTCATGACATCCTCGGAGGCTAGTGGCACAAAGGAAAAGTCACCTGAAACGGCCTCATATCTGAATGGATGCTCTAGCTTGGATAAATCATGAACTCCAATCGATGCAAGTGACCTCTTCCTCCCCAACGTCATGTGTAGCTTCTCTTGGTGATCCATAAGGGACTGTATGAAAGAGTCCCTTTCAGCAGCACTTTTGCCGGTATTTACTCCTCTGACTACAGCTCCCATTATTATCGGCCTAACCCTCTCTAGATCTCCATCCACACTTATTCTGATACCACTGTCCGAAACCTCTACCGAGGACCCTCCTGTATCGTCTCCCTGAAATGACCTAACTGCTCTGGCCATGGTTTCATGACTGAGTAGATCCGGACGATCAGGAAACACCTCTATTTCAATACCATCATCATCATTTAACTCGACTGGACAACCCATCTTGGGCAATAAATCAGACAAATCATTTTTGTTATGAATCGCCCCATTTATTTCTTGTATCCTCTTCAACATAGAATGTCTCAAAGTGATTGTCGGCATTGTATAACCTCAGTTTCCCAGCCACATCGGAAGAGGCCTTTCAAAGCCAATTAACCTGAGCCCACTGATTGCCGCAGTTTCCATATCCTTGGCTCTTAATATTCGCCTACCGACGTTATGAAAATTTGATAATCCTGCTTCTTTCATTATTCCTGCGATCTCGGGAATAATAGTTTCTGAAATGTCTGAAATTTTATTCTCCTCATCAATCGGACCAACGACGAATGAGCATCCAGAAGCTCTGACGATTATCAAATCTTCTGCAGAAGGTTGCTTCTCAAGCTCTATGCCAATAATTCTTCCCTGGGCGTCTAATCCCATTGCTCTCGAGGCCAAACCAATCCTTGGTAATGCCGCCGCTGCTCTTCCTCCTCCAGGAGTTGCCACAGAGACTATGGCGCCATCTAAATCAAGATCAACTACCAACCTGAAAAGTCCCTCTATCCTATCAGCCCCATCTCTAAGGAGGATTAGTGATGAGCTACTCAAATGACTCGACAATGAGACCACTATAGCCTCTATCTCAGCATCATTCATCGGTGGCAAACTCTGTAAATCTAGTACAATTCCAGAAATCCCTCTGGCATTGTCTGGGAATTCTGCAAGCTCCTTCTCGCCTACTATCAATAGATCTCCCTCGTTTGGTCCCGCACCGACAATACCTGGAACTCTAATTTGCCCATCCGGATAAGTCAAGCCTCTGGGGGACCTAATGATCCAAGGGATTGGTAATTTCAAAATCTCGTCGTCAGAACCAACCGGAATTAAACTAATGGAGGTATCAATTATTGAGTAATCAGGAATTCTATCTGAACTAGAAGGACTAATCCCTATTCCATCAAAGCCTTCGGATACCCATCTCTTGGGCGTTATACATCCCATCATGGATTCCTCATCTGGAACCAAAACTAATGCGTCTTCCTCTAGGGAAAGACCTAG
>CAXHFZ010000196.1:0-2532 GCA_964016325.1 uncultured Candidatus Poseidoniales archaeon
TCTCGAAGAAGATGGGGCTGGGTGTTGAGGAGCATCTTTCTCTGCACGGTATATCTAAGAGTAGCAGAAAGGGGAAGTCGATTTTGAAGAAGTACGATGATCAAGAGAATTTGTCCGGGTCGCCCCTCTCTCCGCCACCAGAGAAGGAGGCAAAAGAGGGAAAGGAACCTAGTGAAGGAAAACAATTCACACTTGACTCATTCTAGACGTCGCTGCGCCATGTCTTCGGGTGTAACAAGACCAAGACGGTTAGCAACTCCAGCCTCCCGAGCCACATCAACAGTGATGCCACTATCAAAGAAGGTTCGCCTAACGTTGCCCAAGTTGCTGTCGGGCCGAACGCACCTAAAGCTGGACCTGTGTTTCCGAGGAGGGATAAGGAAACGGAAAGAACATCAGTCATATCCAAAGATGGCTCCAATAATGAAAATGCCAATATCGAAGCTGTGACAAGAACCGTCCAAGAGCTTAGCATTCCAAGTACTGTCCATATCCTCTTCTCATCAATGACTTCGTCGTTGAATCTAATTGCAACAACCTTCCTAGGTTGGATGATTTTCAGTATTTCTCTCTTTGATAGCTCAAAGGCGATTCTAATTCTTAGTACCTTGAGACCGCCGCCGGTGGAGCCTGCGGTCGCCCCTATTATCATCAATAATAGTAAAACAAATTGACTGAAAAGTGGCCATGTGGCGAAATCTGCAGAAGAGTACCCGGTACTAGAAATAGAAATAGCTTGGAACATCGAATGTCTTATTGTATCTAAGAACCCCAAATCTTGGGTTCCAGCACTGTATATGTTGAAGGCCATAGCTATCCATGCAACAATTAGGATGAATAGATAGCTCCGGACTTCGCCGTCTTTGAAAGCCTCTTTTGATTTGCCGACGAGAACTAAATGGAGGAGGCTGAAGTTGATACAGGTAAGGACCATGAAGACCATCAGAATAACCTCGATCCTAGCCGAGCTGAATGCCATAACCCCGCCATCAGTAGTACCGAAACCGCCTGAGGATAGTGTAGTCAGGGCATAATTAACAGAGTCAAACACACTCATTTCGCCTATGAACCTAAGCAAGACCATCTCAATTATTGTGAGTACTATGTATATCGCCCATAGTCTCCTTGCCGTGGATTGCAAAGAAGGTCCCAACCTGGAAAGAGAGGGGCCAGTGAGCTCGGCCCTAGCCAATGACATCCCACCTCCAAGGGCCTGAGAAAGTATGAGGAGTCCAAGCATGATCACCCCCATTCCTCCTAGCCACTGGGTGAGTGACCTCCAGAGTATCAGACTCTGTGGTTGAGAACTGATGCAATCTGTCCCCTCGAGGCATCTTGGACTTGTTGAGTGGTCTATCACAGTAGATCCTGTCGTGGTAAACCCTGACATTGACTCAAACCATGAATGGATGGCTCCTGAGAAGACGTCAGCTACTGCGACGGATTCCATAGATAGATCAGCAGGCCCATAGAAAACACCTCCTAGCCAATATGGCAATGCACCCAGAACCACAACAGGAATCCAACCTAGAGCTACAGAGGCGAAGGCTTCACGGTCTCTGAGTCTGGAGGCAGTGTCAGCCCCCCTGGCTAAGGAAACTAGGCTCTGGCCGACAAATGCGGCTAAAATTAGAGGTATTAGATACGTCTTGGCTGCGAACTCATATCCCTCGGAGTCCAAGTAGCAACTGTATGCGGCCACCAAAGCTAGAGGTAGTGCGACTAGTCTAATTGTCCATCCGAGGACAAAACCGACGACATCCCAGCGCATGGTTAGCTCCCTAAGATCTTCTCTAGTTTCTTCAAATCATCTTTCAGCAAGAGTATGTACAACCTATCCCCAAGTAATATGGTATCAACTTCGTTGGGATCGAGGACTGAAACCTTACCATCGAAGTCCTCCCTGTCTATCATGGCAATTCTTGCTCCGAATTTTGACTCTACCTTGGATATAGACCATCCCTCGATACCCTGTTCTGCTTTTACTTCGGCTGAAATAGAAATTACTTCTGGCACGTTTGGTATGACTTGGAAGGTTCCAGGGACATTCATATGGATGGATTTCAAAATTCCAGTTACTACCACCTGCCTCCTGCTGACCGGGTTTATTGAGCCAATCCTATGGACTGCATCGACGAGAGCGCGATCCCTTAGGACGAGACCTGTCCTCAATACCCCCTTATCCTTGGCCCTCATCGCTATAGCGATGTTTAGATTGTCGTCTTCCAGAGCGGCCACAGCGATATCATGGCTGTGGATGTCGAGCTCCCTGAGAAGATCCTCATCTTGAGGATCCCCATGTATTACATCGAGCCTCTTACTATTTCCTACGCTAGATCCTACTAATTCATTGGCCAAGTCTAGCTCAGGCTCTATCACTACGACACTATGCCCCCTTCTCAGGTAGTAATCTGATAGTCTGACTCCGAACTGGCTGGCGCCAAAAACTGCTATCTGCGCCTTTTCTTTGAGATCGGGGTCAGACCTGTCTCTTATACACATCTGACGCTGCCGACGAATGACGTCGTGGTG
>CAXHFZ010000197.1:0-2471 GCA_964016325.1 uncultured Candidatus Poseidoniales archaeon
GGTTTTAGCAACAAACTGCGCAATTGGATGCTCTATTTCGAAATTCCTACCACCGTCGAAACTTAACAGCCCGTCACTATAGGTTCCAATGGACAGAGCATCCTTAGCAGGTTCGATACTGGCACTTGCGTTCATACCAATGGCTATCATGACCGGAAATCTTGCAGCAGAAAGTCACTCTAACGGTGCGCTCTTGTACAACAAATTTGTTTACAGTGGAATGGCTCTTGGTTTCTGGGCCGCCTTTGTCATCGGAAGAGTAAGATTGGGCGAGGCACTTTGGGAGGTGAGGAAATTAGCGATGCTACAATCAGCGACTGCTGGTATGGCATTCCTCATGACAACGATTTCTGCTTCTATCGGTGGAAAGCTTTCCAGGGGGGAATCTCTTCTAGATATACTTCCGTTCGAGCTACCTTTAGATTCTGCAGCAATACTTCCAATTTGGGCATCTACTACCCTTCTGACTCTGGGTATAATATGCTCACTACTAGTTTTCAGATTTACGCTACCGAAGATTGCTAGGCTACAATAACATTAATTCAGATCCAAGAATATCTTCTCCAGTCTAGTGGAAAAATCCTCAGGGTTTAGCCCCATTTTGGATATATTAGCCCTTCCGTTCTCTGACCAGGAGGAGCGATTGTGTTTGTCTTTTGCTTCTTCAAGAGCTACGTGCCATGCTGAGTAGTCATTTCTGGGAAGAAGCCTTCCTGAAACCCCATCAGTAATTGTCTCTCTGAACCCGCCTTCATCTACGAAAAGAGCAGGAGTACCAAGGGACTGGGCCTCAATTGGAGTAAGTCCGAAAGGTTCTGAGTGGGCCATACTGACTACTGCGACCGCCCCTCTGATCAGACTACAGAGTTCGGACGACTCAAGCCTCGGAGCTACCCAAATCCCTACCTTAGTTGACTTCGCGTGTTCCATTAATGAATCAATGGACTCCTTTTCACCCCCGCCTACCAATGCAAGGGACAAACCACTGTGCTCCAGCATGGAAATCGTCTCCCAAGTTCCTTTCACCCAACTCGCTCTTCCTATGGTTACTACATATGGTCCCTCGATACCAACTGGGGGGGAGGCCTCTGAACTCGGAGATTCTGGGGGAAACTCTTCCGGATCTAAGCTGGGAGGTAACACGCCCGATGGAACCCCGTATACTTCACCGATTCTCGAGGATGTGAACTTTGAGTTTCCACTGATTCCAGTCCTATCCCTTGATGAGAGCATCCTTATCTTGGACAGGTCCTTTCTTCTTGCCATGCTCAAAGCCGCCCTAGTCAAGCTAAGGTTACGTCTAGGGGACCCGTCTATCATTCGATGTAATACGTCCTCATGCAGGCCCCGATGAGGTTCAAGTAGGTGGAAATGCAAAGAAATGCCATCAGGAATGATTTCCAACATGGATAGGCTACCGTCACCACTGGTCAGGTGAACATAGTCTAGATCGATAAGATTCTCAACCAGTCCTACCACTGACTTCCAACTCTGCAAAGAACTGGAAAACTCTTTGTTCAATATCCTGGATATAGCTTCTCGGGGAGGCTTCCAATAAATATCCGGCTTCATCAGTTTGATGCCATATTCTTCACATACGGAGTCGAGCTGCTTGGCACTGTCAAGAGTGGCCACAGAAACCTCAAATTTCTTTGATAGAGCGGGAAGGTTTCTGATAATATCCCTTTCAGCTCCCCCCATCGTGGAGAAACTGCCCTTGGCAACTAGTAATCTGGCTCGGACCCCAACCACTCCCTCGCCATTACGCCCCATGAACCTCCATCCTCCGTCCTCGTTTAAGTCCGATACGCCTTGGTGTGGCCATGGTGAGCAGAGTTCTACTAGTAAGAGGTGCGCGCCTCGCTGAGAACTCGGGCTTAGGCAGAGCTCATCAGGCGATCGAATCATTATTGGATAAGGCGCTTGTACCACAGTGGACTAAAGTCAGAACTATTGAGCATGAAAAAGTAACTGGGCTTTTCCAAAGAGCGGTGAATAGATGGTATACTCATCCCAGGTTAGTCACAAAATTATCTGAATCCACACCTGCAGATATTATCCATATTACTGACCAGGAACAGGCTCACCTGGTTCCCAAGAATTGTCCAGTGCCTGTAATAGTCACGGTTCACGACCTCTTCCATATTAGCCCTAGGAAGATAACTGGGGGAGACGTTACTGTATCAGTCGGAGAGCAAAATCCTGGCCTTTTCAGAAGAAGAGACCTAAGGATGCTGAAGAAGGGCCTGGAAAGGGCGGACATGATAATTTGCATCTCCGAAAGTACTCTAATGGATGTCAGGAGGATGTTTCCCGGAAAGAAAACGGCTCTTGTAAGACACCAGATAGACACAGAATATTGGAGCCCATTCTCAAATCCAAAACCACGAGAGCTTCTGGGAGACTTCGATAATGAATCCAAGATGTTGATAATAACCCTGGGAAGTAATGAAGATAGGAAGAGGCTAAAA
>CAXHFZ010000198.1:0-2468 GCA_964016325.1 uncultured Candidatus Poseidoniales archaeon
GCTACAAAGAGGAGGATATTGTGGAAGTCCCTATCGGATATGGGACTCTTTTTCCCGAACCCGATATAGTATTTAGTGGAATATTACATGAAAGCGACGTTCATGTCGGGAGGAGGGCCCCTGATGGCCATAGGCTATTCCGATTGATGGTACCAATTTCCCGATGGAGCGGGGATGAGCAAGAAATAATTGACTGCCTAATGGAAAAATTTGTAGATGTAGCCCCCGTTATGTTTGAAAAAATAGGCGATAGATCAATTCCTGCATACGAACCAGGATACATGAAGAGAATCTCTACTGTAGATTTGGATTATTCAATTACCGGATGGGGCGGAAGTGGTGTATCAGTAGTACACGTTGTTGATGAATCCGAGAGAATCTCAGAGATGTTCGAGTAGTGAATCAGAGGGTTATTCGACCTTTTTCACGTTTATTGCATTTGGCCCCTTTGGACCTTCTCCAACTTCGAACTCAACTGAGTCCCCCTCTCTTATCTGCCCCTCTACTTGGGACTTGTGTACGAATAGATCGTCACCTTCTTCCTGTTCGATGAATCCGTACCCTTTCGTGAAGTTAAACCACTTTACTGTTCCTAGTGCCATTGCACAGTGGCGATTCGACATAGTACTTGAACAGGACTGAACAATGACCTCCTTTGAAGTCAATAATCAACTATTGTTAGTTAGTCACCTCAATTATTGAGAGCACCTTTGGGTTGGTTTGACATTCGGAGTGTCCTTGAATGACGACCCTGTCCGAGCTATGAACCAGATGGCGGAAGAGAGCCCAGAGATATCCTCGGATACTGATGAGATGGCTGAAGCCATGCTTACTGCCTCTAGGTCCGTAGTAAGGACTTGTATGCAAATCAGGCCATCAGAACATGTTCTAGTGGTGACAGATCCAGAGTGTTCTGAAGTTGGGCAATCCCTGTATGAAGCGGCCGCAGAGGTAACAGACAGGGTCCTTCTGATGATGATGCCTCCCTCCCATAAGAAGGGAGCTGAGCCTCCTGATCCAGTTGCTGAGCTTATGAGGCAGCAAGACGTAGTTTTGATAGCTACTAAGAGCTCTTTGACCCACTCAAGGGCTAGAAGAAATGCGTCACGAGAAAATGCAAGGATTGCATCTATGCCAGGAATTACTTCTGAAATCCTAGCCAAGGGTGGTATGACAGCAGACTATGGCGCTATGAAAAAGGAGATTTCAGGGCTAAATGCATTACTGAGGAAGAGGACGTCGGTCAAGGTGAAGTCTCCTTCTGGTACTGATTTAACGTTTAGTACTGGCGCTAGATGGATATTGGAGGATAATGGGATTTGCAATAGGCCCGGGCAAATAACAAACCTACCTACAGGGAAAGTTTTCGTTCTCCCCAGGGAAGGCTCTGCGAATGGGATGATAGTAATTGATGGGTCCCTAGACGGCGAGATTGTCGATGAGCCTGTAGTTCTCCTGGTTGAGAATGGGAATGTGATTAATATTTCAGGAGGAGGGCATGCAGAAAGTATGATTTCCAAGATGGATTTGATTAGGGGGACTGTGAAAGCCTCGCAGATAGAAAGGGTAGGTACTCTTGCAGAGTTCGGCTTCGGTATGAATGCAAGATCCCACCTTTCAGGCAGTCAGCTAGAAGATCAGGTAGTAAGAGGGTCGTCATATGTCGCGATTGGAGATAACTCATCACTCGGAGGTACGTCAAGAGTAGGTTATCAGATCAGAGGAGTAATGCTGAAGCCGACAATCGAGCTAGAGGATGTAGATTTGGTAGTAGAAGGGAAAGTGACTGCTAGAAAGCGGTGATGCAATGAAGGGTATTCTCTGGTGCAATGGAGTTCTCCCCAGTGACTCTGTTATTGATAGAGCTCTGAGAGATGGGGTGCCAATTTTCGGAGTGGATGGGGGGGCTGACAAAGCCAACTCGATGGGATTTGAGGTTTCCAAAGCCCTGGGCGATATGGATTCAATAGACGAGTCTTCATGGGGAGAAAAAATGAAGATTCTGCCAAATCAGGAAATGAGTGACCTCTCAAAATCTCTGCAGTATGTCAATTCGGTAGGAATTACAGAGGTGGATGTCGTTGGAGTGGATGGGGGTGACTATGGTCATGTTTTCGGAGTCATGGCATCCATGACAGAGGCACCATTAGAGATGCGCCTGAGATTGCATTTCGAGTCGGGGGTTCTCCATTTTTCCAGCCCGACTAATGGAGGATTCTCGGAGCATATTCCGCTAGGTCAAAGATTCTCAGTATTCGCTCTAGCCCCAAGCAAGAGGACTACTGTGATTGGCGGGAAGTGGAAGTTGGAAAACGAGGCCCTCTCATTCTCCACTAGAGGACTCAGTAATGTGGGACTGGGAGAATTGGTAAAGATTAGCTCTGATGCTCCCTTGGCGATTTGTGTCAGTGGATCCGTTTGAGTCAGTATCTGGATCTCTGGATAGCCTTTATGCCCCCGGACGTGTT
>CAXHFZ010000199.1:0-2433 GCA_964016325.1 uncultured Candidatus Poseidoniales archaeon
GCCCAAATATGAGTCCCAGTGAAGACGATCCAACTAACGGCATTGCCCATGCTGCCAGAGTCGCATGGGAGCTGGGGTGCCATGTCGCTAAGGTCCCATGGACCGGCAGTGCGGAAAGCTTCTCTAAAGTCTGCTCGGGTGTTCCAATTCCGGTTTTGATAGCAGGAGGACCTCAAGGAATGCCTTTTTATCAGACACTGGAGATAGTAGAAGAAGCTCTATCTGCCGGTGGAGCAGGGGTCTGCATGGGGAGGCAAATATTCTCAGCAACCGATTCAGTCGCCAGGATTAATGCCCTCAGAGCAGTAATCCACGAGGGAGTCAGTGCGGATGAGGCCGCCTCCTATCTGAGGTGATTTGATGGAAATCTGGATTGACGCCGAGAAATATGGAAACCATCCTAATATTTCTCAATACAAAGTTTGGGAAGGCCAGGATCCAGAGGTTGCATCAGTGGCACTTGATGATTTCAGAGGCCAGGAAGAGGCTATCTCCCTTATTGGAATGGTCCCATGGGTGATGCTAAGATGCTCAGATTGGAAGATGATACCCTTGGAGAATATAGTCGCAGCCGCTTCCAATAGCGGCACTAAGATTGCAGTATCGATATCCGAGGAAATAGACGTCCAAGGGGTGGCCTTTGCCTTGGAGCACGGTGTCGATGCAATCGTCATCCCGCCTGAAGAAATGGCCCCTTCCTTATGGTTATCTGCAAAAATGGTTGCTGAGGAGAAAATTTCAGTCAAGAGAGAGGGGAATGTATCGGATATATCCGTTGCCACAGTCTCATCAGTCACCACAGCGGGCCTGGGTGAGAGGGTATGTGTGGATCTCACTGAGAGACTATCAGATGGAGAGGGAATTTTCGTTGGTTCCTCCTCATCATGCCTTTGTCTGGTTCATGGAGAGACAGTTCCTTCACAATACGTACCATCTAGACCATTCAGGATAAACGCAGGAGCGGTTCACTCCTACGTAATGATGGCTGATGGCTCAACAAAATACCTGTCCGAGCTATCCTCCGGAGACCAGGTTGCAGTATACTCAGGAGATGGTCTGGCCAAAATAGCTACAATTGGTAGATTGAAGATTGAGAGAAGACCCCTACTGAAAGTTTCGATGAAGTCAGGAAGTTTCACTGGTAATGTTATTCTCCAACAGGCAGAGACTGTACGTTTAGTGACATCCTCTGGAACCGCTATCTCAGTGACCGAGATAAATCCGGGAGATGAGATAACTGTTCTTAATCAGAAGGGCATGCGCCATATTGGCATATCTGTCCAGGGGGAGGCCACTGAAAAATGACAATCCTCGCATCAGGCACTGCTAATGGAGCAGTTTCAATTCTACATGCTATGGGAACTGGAAAGGGATGTTCTATCCCAGTTAAACTTCAGACACTCGTTCATATTCACGATGAGCCCAGAACAGTCCTAGGGGATGAACATGACTTGTTGTCACATGTTTCTTCCATATGGAGAAAAAATGGATTTCCGCTGCCTTCGGTATTTGGTTGGGAGATCGTCAGTGATGTCCCGATAGGCCAGGGTATGAAATCGAGCTCAGCACTGGCATGCGCGGCTATTAGGGCTCTTGACAAAGCATCATGGACTGGTCTTTCTGATTCTGAGATAGTCGACTTGGCGGTTGAGGCACAGAAAATATCTGGATGCTCAATCACTGGAAGTATGGATGATACCTGGGCGGCAATGTCTCCTGGATGGAAGGTAGTTGATCCATCAGTCCCCTCCACCGAGTCAATACTATTCGAAGGAGAATTGGAAACCGGACTTACAGTCATGATTGGCCTGAGAGGACGGAGAAAAATTATTCCCGAGAAGGAGGCATTCTCTAGAAACTCACAAATTTTTGACAGAGCATTTGCATCTCTGATAAATGGGTCAATACTGGACGCCATTTCATCTAATGGCATGGCAGTAGCCGCATCTACGGACGATTTCGAGGCATTAAGAATCTCTAATTTGATGATTGCTTCAGGAGCACTAGCCGCTGGAATAAGTGGTTCTGGACCAGCAATAACGATAGTATGCTACGAGCAGGATAAGGAATTTCTGGAGTCCCAATTGAAGCAGTTTTGTGAACAGGTATTAATCACAGAATTCACTACATGTGACGGATTGAGGGGCGAGGTATAATCATGGGCATGCAATTGGGAGATAATCTCAAAGTGACTCTCTTCGGAGAGAGTCACGGAAAATGTGTAGGGGCGCTGGTGGAAGGAGTTCCAGCGGGAACCCCGTTGGATACGGAAACATTACTGCGAGATCTCCTGAGAAGAAAACCTGGAAGAAAGGGCCTCTCCCAGCGATCCGAACCCGATGCCTGTGAGATACTGTCCGGAGTTTACGAGGGGAAGGCAACCGGATGGCCAATCCTGATGTTGACGATGAACTCGGATGCAAAGTCCAGAGA
>CAXHFZ010000200.1:0-2421 GCA_964016325.1 uncultured Candidatus Poseidoniales archaeon
CCCACACCAACACGACGACATTCGTCGGCAGCGTCAGATGTGTATAAGAGACAGTAATCTCCCCAGCCAGGACCGACCGAAGCTCTCTCTCATACGCGCTACCTATGCTCCCCATGCAACAATTCTATTCTCAGGGTTAATGAGGACATTGGTCCATTTCTACACTATCTTGCCCTTTCGGAAATCCCTGGTCCTATCTACACCTGGAAACTGGTCCTCGCTTTCACGATAAACTGTCTTCATATTATTTAGGAAATTGACCTCATCAGTTACAATCAGAACCATCCTGACCCCGGGATCTTCTTCTCTGTCCATCCAATCAAGGATTATCTCCATTGTCATACGGGCCCCTTCTCTGTGAGGATAAGCGAAAACATCCATTCCAAGCGGAGGGGTGACCAATGTCTCGCGAGATTTGATCTTAGAAATCTCCTCGAACAATGAGTTATACGAATTAAGTAGTAGTTCCCTCCTGAAGTTATCTTGATTTGGCCTCCGACAGTCGGGACCTACAACATGAACAAGATGTTCTGCGGGCAGATTGAATCCCGGAGTAGTGACTGCTTCACCTACTCCACATGGTTGTTTACCCTCTTTTCTTCTCTCTACAGCAATTTCTGTACACCTCGCTCTTAACTCCTCACCAGCGGCTAATTGCATCTTTTCATCAAGCCCCTCTCTACCTGCTAATCTATTATTGGCAGGAATAACCATCACATCCCCCTCAACTCTGATGATATTACCAAACTGGACCCTAACTTGGCCATGGCGACACTCTCTCACGATTATTGTCTCCGCCATATCGTTGCAAGGAGAGTCATATGATAAGTAACCATCGACAAGAATCAGGACCCGTAATCGATGCATTCATTCGATAATGCCCACTAGGATGGGTATGTCCTCCGGGTACGTGCTCATTAATGTCGAGCCAGGAAGCGAGTCAGACGTCCACAAAGTTGCCTTGTCACTAGATTGCGTAATTGATGCGAACATGCTTTTTGGAGACTATGATCTGATTGTGAAAATAGAAGCTTCCAGCATGGGGGAAATTGCTCGACATGTCGTGGAATCTATTAGAGCAATACCAGGCGTGGCCAATACAAAGACTCTCGCTTGTGCAGAAATGTAACTCTCGTGAATACAAAAAACCCCTCAATGAGGCTCAGTATCTATTTTTTTACCCAATAACTTCATTATCTCACTAAATTACCAAACAAGCGGAGGTATACTGAAAATGTCAGGAAAGAAGTACTTCGTACTAATGGAAAATGGAGAGGACACAAGTCAGGTGTTTGTCAACAGCCAACCAAGAGGAGCCGCGCTAAAAGCTGCCCGAAGGGGGCACACAAACATCGATTTGAGAGAGCGAGGCACCAACAGAGTGCACTGTTTCGAAGGCTGGAGGACTCTCGAATCCAAAGGCGCCGGCGGTCCAGCTTACCTTCCAGATAAGATCTGGAAGGCCAATGTCAAGAAGACCGGAATTAAGCGCCTTTAGGGTAAAAGAGGTAAGAAAAACTACCATAACTAAAACCGACCGGAATACTTAGTTCCTTAAACCGAGTTTTTTGCCAATAATCGCAATCGGATCGTAGAATTCGGTAACCACTCTTTCTTTGAGGGGAATTATCGCATTCTCTCTAATGTTTATTCCAGCGGGACACACTGCAGAACAGCACCCCGTGATATTACAATAATCAATACCGAAGTCCTCCTTGATCTCGGGTATTCTGCTTTTGGTGTCTAGAGGATGCATTTCAAGGCTAGCCAGTCTAACAAAGAATCTCGGTCCAGCGAACTCATCAAATTTCTGATGCTCCCTCATTACATGACATGTATTCACGCACAGCATGCATTCTATGCAGGATCGAAACTCTTGAATTCTATCTGCTTCATGTTGGTAGTATTCCCAATCCACCTTTTCGGATCCGCTTATTGGCTCAATTTTCCTTTCTGTCTCATACGCCCAAGTCGTGTCACTGACTAAATCCCGAATCAGTGGAAAAGTCTGCATAGGCCTGATTACAACTGGCTCGCCCTCAGGAGTTTCTTCGAGAATATCATCCATCCTGGTCATGCACATCAGTCTAGACTTACCGTTAACTTCAGCGCTACAGGACCCACACTTCCCGGCTTTACAGTTCCATCTGCAAGCAAGGTCTGGGGCTAACTCAGCTTGTATTGTGTGTACGGCATCCAAAACGACCATCCCTTCATCAAGATCGATCGTATATTCGACCATCTTGCCAAAGGGATCCCCATCCTGATCTGGCATACCTCGAAATACACTAAAAGTGACGGGTTGCATACTTACGCCTCCTCATGAAAATCATCTGAATCCAAGAGAATTTTCAAATCCTCTGGAATAGGAGGGTACGACTCGAATTGTATTTCCATTTCGCCCTTTTCATTCATTGATAT
>CAXHFZ010000201.1:0-2394 GCA_964016325.1 uncultured Candidatus Poseidoniales archaeon
AGATCCTACTGAGTCTCGTGGGCTCGGAGATGTGTATAAGAGACAGATTGTGGGGACTTCACCTGTTAGCACATCTGAGAGGCGTCAGAGTTGGCGAAATCAGTCTAATGGTAGGAATTATCCTGCTCTCTGGTCTGATTGTACAATGGAGGCATGGCATGGGAGAGTATCTATCTCTATTCATATGTTTGATACTGGCTTCCATCCTTCTATCAAAGAGAGAGGGCGAGGGCTTCTACACGACTTCGATGGGAGTAATGGGAGTCCCACTTCTCTTCCTTATTCCAGAGAGGAACATCACGATGACGCTAGAAGATTTCTCTTATTTGCCAGAGATTGAACCATCGGTAGTAGCCATATCAAGCACGGCGATTTTGCTTGCTGTTTATCTTCCTAAGGCTGGTGAGATTGAGGATTTACTCAAACCAGCAATGTCATCATTGTGGCTGATGTCGATTTGTATTGCAGTTACATATGCACAGGGAGATCAACTATCATTGTTTTTGTCGGTTGGTATGTTCATGATAGCTACGGTATGGCTGGTGGCAAGAGGAGAGTTACGCAGAGAGCTCAAGACAGTGACAAAGTTGAGCTCGAGGAGAGCTCTAGCTTTGGAGAAGAAATCGAAGAGCCTTGAAGAGGGAGAATTACGAACTTACGATGCAAGAGAAGCAGAGATGCTATCTTCAAGGAAGAAGAGTCGGGAGAAGTCTCAAACAGATGATGTCGAGGAGCTCTACATCTCAGATGTTAGTCATCGTCCTGTAATAGTATTAGCGGTGATGGCTCTGGTCTTTGCGACTAGTCTAGTGATAGGCTTCACTTCTGGACCCAATCCTATACTTCTCCTTGTAGTTGGAGCGTTTGTTACTTTACTGATCGCTGTCGCGAGATTCCGTACGAGGCAATTAGAGCTTGATCTACCGCATGTTCTTGGCATAGAGATGCCAATTGCATTGGCAATATCGGGACTTGTGATGATTCATATTTTCTCCTTACTTGGACCCGGGGCTAGCAATCAGAATCTAAGTAGCATGGGGGTGCTGGTAATTTTGGTTGTAGAGCTGTCTCTGATTTCGCTATACCAACAAAATAACATGTTGGATAGAATCCCAATTGCTATTGATTGGATAATCTATCCACTTCTGGCGGATAGGATTCTCGGTGCAGTATTGTACGAGTCTATGCCATGGCCTTTGAGCATCGATCCGTTCTCTGGGGATATATTAGAATGGAAGGGTCCTCTCATGGCTCTAGAGATTTGCTTAGTTAGCTTGGTTGTAACAAGTTTCTGGATCGGTAACTTGAGGGCTTTCAAGAGGGGAGAGTCAGAGAGTGGCTTCTCACTGGGCCTCCGAGGGGTCTCAGTAGCAATCTTATCTGTTGGTTTTGCGTCCATCATAGTGATAATTACAACACTCAGAAGTGGATGGGCCAGAAATCAATCTAATGCGGTAGGAATGGGAATTTTATCAATTGCATTGGCTATAGTCTCGATTGAGAATTGGTTCGAAGGATTCACGGGGATAGTAGGAGATCTATACAGTATTATCGGAATGGCTCTGGTGATATTGCTGATCTGTACTATTCCAATGAATGGGGAACGTTGGTCGATGATGTTGGCTGTAAATTCCCATGTACTACTAATCTTGGGATTACTCATCAGCGGTTTATCCGTGTTAATTCCGATTTTCTTGATAATTCTGTCAACAACTGTGTGGGTGACTGGTATTCTTCAGTTGAGGAAATCATTGAGGGCTTGGGGCCTTGTCGATCTTTTAGCTGCAGTTTTATTCTCAATAGTTTTCTATGGAGGGGTAATTTTCCAGCCCCAGATTCTCCTAATTGGGCTTTCAGTAGTCGCACTAGAGCTTGGAATCGTCTCATGGCTTGGACTCAGAAACGAAGAGTCCATGGTGAATAGCTGATAGTGAGATAATCAGAGTAAAGGAGATCAAACTGGGCCAACGTTGATGATGGTCGGGCTTGGCAAAAGATACGTGACGAGGTCTTGGATATCGGATACTCCCGATGAAGTTGAGCATCCGCCAGTCCCTCTGGGCATCAATGAAATGGTGGTTCCGAGAATCTCAATCCTACTTTCGGTTTCAACTATAATCGTGATTCTTCTTTCATCGATATGGATTGGCCTAGATGCTAACAAATTTTTGAATAACCTGGAAGAGTCATTTGAATCTGTTGATGAGTCGATGATTGAAATGGATGGAAGATGGGCTTGGGAGGTTGATATGTTGTTTGATACCTGCGATTCTCGAGAGGGCGATTGGACATGGCCTGAGAACTTATCTTCTCAGGATGATTTATTCCTTTATCCGGGAGAATTAAGGTGCGATTGGGAGCATCAGGGACAGGGCGATACAGCCTCGATTGTAG
>CAXHFZ010000202.1:0-2384 GCA_964016325.1 uncultured Candidatus Poseidoniales archaeon
AAGGTATTGGAAGAATTACGACGTCCCATGGTCCTTCATCGCTCTCCTCAAGCCCTAGAAAACCAGTCCGCTCATCATTCTCCATGCATCCTCGTCTCCGCAATCTAGAATAACGACTTCGCATACATAATCACCCTATTTTGAAGTGTTCAGTGAGACCGTTGAAATAGAGCACCCTCCCCTGTTAGCATGTCTGGAGGCTTCGCGATGGGATTGACACTAGCACAACTTACTTCTGCGATCAGAAGCAAGGTAGACTCCGATATGGAAGTAGTTGTCGCAGAGTCAATCGCCGAACATGCCCTAGGTTTCTTCGGCTTCTCAAATAGGATTATTGACAATGCTCTAGAGCCTACTGATAGAAACCTGTTCTACCAACTTCAAGACTACGATCTATTGACAACAGAGTCAGAGGAAACAACGCTCTGGGACGGAAGAGAGTGGAGAATTCACTATTGGAAGTTTAAAGCTAATGCTGAGGAGTTTGCCAGAGCTGCTGCAGAAGCTGCATTACTGAACCAGAAAGATAACGATCCCTACTCAGATGTGTATGACGATGTCCCAGTTTCCCTATGGAAGGAAAGATCAGGCGAAGATGATGACTACGAAGAGCCTCTATTCTGATACCATGGAGAGGCGCCATGATGTGGACTGGCTCAGAGTTATTCTATTTGGACTACTGATTTGGTTCCACTTTGTGGTCTTCTACCCTTACCAGCCAGAGGGCCTACTTGCTCTTCCGTACTACTTCATAGTCTCAGTAATGCATCAATGGAGACTAGCCGCATTATTCGTAATCTCTGGCATGGGTACCGCCTTCGCCCTCAGAAGAAGAACATGGAAACAGTATGTCATAGAGAGAGGGTCAAGACTGGGCCTTCCGCTACTTTTCACCGTCTACATCCTTTTTTTTGGAATTTTTGAATTTACTGAGAAGACGACCCTACTGTTTACAGTTTTCCCGGGTAGTGAGGAAATGCCATATGCGCACCTCTGGTTTGTCTATAATTTACTAATTTACTCTATCATTCTGACACCATTTTTCTTTCATGTTAAGGTTAACCCAGAAGGACTCATAATGCGAATGACTCGATCAGCCATGAATATTAGAGCAGGTCTCGGAATTCTGATTATTCCTCCTATTTTCCTGTCAATAAATGGAATACTGTTCAAACCATGGGAATTTGGAGAGGTAGGTATGTGGTGGGAATTTCCTCGATACATGATATATTTTCTACTCGGCTTCCTTATGATTTGTGTGAGGAATGAGTACTTCGATGCATTAGATAAGATCAGGATTTCAGCATCTATTTTGACGCCTATTTTAGCAGTTTCATGGTTCACTTTGAACACTACAAGTGGAATTCCTCATGTCATGGAAGGGGGGTGGGTAGACGAAGGATACCCTGCGTTCTCGTTTAATGCAACAATAGCGTCTATCATACAGTCCTTCCATGCATGGTTTTGGTGCTTGCTAATTTTCACGTGGTCATCAAAGCTTCTCAATCATCCTAACAAATATCTGTCATATCTGAACGAGTCTGTTTACCCAACGTATATTGTTCACATGCACGTTACCATACCACTGATAGTAATTCTTGCCATACTTGGAGTTGGATTCTTTCCTGCAATGATTATTGCCACTCCCCTGCTTATTGTTGGCGTATTGGTCTGTTTCGAGATAGTTAGAAGAGCATCATTATTCAGGCCATTTTTTGGGATAAAGGGCGGACAAGAAAAGGTAATCGATTTATTCCCCTTCAACTCAACTCAACAAAGGCCATTGATTGTTCTTTTCTCATTATTTTCACACAGTCTGACGCTAGGAATGGTTATTGTACTAATGCTATCGCTTGTGATATTAGGTGGCTGATTTGAGTATGGAGGCGCTCCAGTCAAAATTGGCGGTTCTATTGGCATCAATATTGTTACTCAGTATTCCTACAGGTATGGTCTCGGGCCAGTCATCAGTAATTAGGGAATGTGAGATTCTGGTTGATTGGGACTATGAAGTTAGTTGGTTGGAAGAACCAGATGAGGAAGGACAATTTTTCTCACTCGGATATGTCCACAGATATCGTGTAGTTTTTGACCCTGAATTTTCTCCAGGCTCTTCTCCTAGTGGCGTTTCTGTCGATGCTACTCATGTAGGTTTAGACAGAGAGATATCCGCTCTGAATATCTCATACATCAGTGCCGGGGGAGAGGTAGACATTGAGCTAGATTCCCAACCATTTTTCGGTGACAAAATTTTCGTAAACTTCTCTAGCTTAGAATCTACATGTGATAGGTCTGTAACTGTTACCAATTGGAATCAACCAATCGAGGACCATGAGACTGTCTCTTATACACATCTGACGCTGCCGACGAATGACGTCGTGGGG
>CAXHFZ010000203.1:0-2373 GCA_964016325.1 uncultured Candidatus Poseidoniales archaeon
TGATTTTTCAATTAATGAGATAAGGTAACTTAATTGCTTCTCACTGGGTTTGGTAACTATTTTTCCCTCTTTGGCCATTTCCTTGAGCTTTTCGATTATTTCACTGGCCTCCTTTCCTGATATTTCTGAGATTAATCGTCCATTCAAAATGATATCTTTCTCACTTTCCTCCAAACTGGATATTTGATTTTCTATGGAATATTTCTGTCTAGGAGTAGGTTTTCTACTCTTGATCTCTATAGCCTTTTCATGAGCATCTTTGAATGAGGTTGAGAATCTTAACCACATGTCCGAACCTGTAACCATTCCCTCTTCTACAGAATCTAGTTGTTTCTCCATATCTGCAGTGAACTCAGATGAAAATAACTCTATTTCACTGTCTTGGTCGTTGTAAATCGGAGCAACCTCGGTCCACAATAGCATCCCGTTTTCAGTAGGTGATAGGGAGCCATTGTCATTTGTTATGTATTTCCTATCAGATAGTTTTAGGACAGTTGACACATATGTTGACGGGCGTCCAATACCTGCATTTTTCATTTTCTTGACTATTGAGCTTTCAGTATACCTTCTAGGCGGTTTAGTCTCATCAGTAGTCATTTTTGGGTTCTCATCTATTTCATCAATTTTCCATACTGAACCCACTGAAAGCCCGAATGTTGGCACATGAGTCCGCGGAACCGGAAGGAACTCTGAGGACGCTATCTCCCACCCTGGATGTACTCTCCACGACGCAGTACCTGATAGGACAAGTCCAGAGTTTTTTACAGATGCACTTAAGTCTCTTCTTTCCCTGACCGAATCTGACATCTGGCTAGATAAAAATCGACCTCTTATCAGCCGATATAATTTGGTAGAATCATTGTCTACATCTGCGGGCTCTACTAATTTTGGATCTGTCGGCCTGATAGCTTCGTGAGCGTCTTGGACATTACTGTTGTTCTTCTTGGCGTCGGAACCAAGAGCCCCCGGACCCAGGTAATCTTCACCATATTTTTCCACAATAATCTCCCTAGCGACGTCCCTCGCGCCAGAGCTTGTTCTGGTTGAGTCAGTTCTGATGTAAGTGATATAGCCCTTATTGTAGAGGTCAGAAGCAATTTTACTAGTTTTTGACATCGACCAACCCAATGAGCTACTGGAAGATTGAAGCAAGGTATCTGTAGTGAACGGGGGGGAGGGTTTACGTTTTGTCTTTCCATTCTTAATTGAAACTAGTTCAAAACTTCCGGAATTTACTAGTGCCTTGAACGCATCTTCGGCAAGTACGTGATCGAACGTTCTATCAGAGAAAAACTTACCATTATCATCTCTCCATGCTTGGTCTTCATTACTTTCATGAAACCTAAATTTGAACGTGTAACCATCACTAATTGTATGAACTGTATGATATGGAATCGGGACATGCTCATTTCTTTCGTTCTCTCTGTCAACAATATAACCTAAAGTGGGTGTTTGAACCCTGCCCATCGACCTCAAATTCCAGCTTTTGGCAAATTTTGAGCATCTGAAACCCACTAGCCTATCCATGAATCTTCTGACCTTTGCAGCGTCTACAAGACCTTCGTCTATATCCCTGTGATTTTCAAGTGCTTTCTCAACAGCTTCCTTTGTGATTTCATTGAACGTGACACGAGTAACAAACGGGAACTCCGAAAAAATATGCATCAGTCTCCATGCAATAAACTCACCTTCTCTATCTGGATCCGTTGCTATGTACACTTCGGTTACATCTTTATTTCTGGCCTTGGTTAGTAATGTATTAACCACTCTTTCTGACCTTTCAGTCCATTCCCACGGCGGGTCAGGTAGTCTCCCTTTCTCAGAAGCCCACATGGCTTTGTTGCCTTGATTTCCACTACGAGGAAGATCCTGTACATGCCCAAAACAAGCTTCTACTATCCATCCCTTGCCCAAGTACTTCTTGACAGTCTTACCCTTAGCACCAGACTCCAGAATCATCAGCTTCATGTTTACACCATCGTTGACTTTGATTATTTGACTCCCAGAATATTCCCCGTATAAACATGAGTAAGGTCCGAGCATTACAACGCGCGCGCACGCGCACACACGCGAGATGTTAGTAAATTCTTGATCTTGATTCATCCCATATTTCTTCAGAACCAGGACCTCCACAACCTATGCATCCAGGATAGCCAGCCAAAGCTAATTCAAGTACCATCGTACTAAAATCACCCCAAGAGTCACCAGTGTTAGATTTGTGAGATTTGACCCAGCAGTATTCTTCTGATTTCTCCTCTTCACCTATGTAGAAATTATTCCCAAGGCATTCGAGTAGGATTTCGTGTGATTCTATATATGCTAATTTTGGAAAGGATATCTTAGATGGAACCTTGTCGGAAATTTTTAACATCA
>CAXHFZ010000204.1:0-2356 GCA_964016325.1 uncultured Candidatus Poseidoniales archaeon
TCTCGTTTCTTAGCTGTTGGATGTTGGTTCCCTTCTGACCTACCGCTGACTTTGGATCATCAGCTTCAATTGTGACTTCAGATAAAGCTGGATCAAGCCAGATTCGTCTAATTAGAGCCTCTTCTGGCATTATTCTTGATACCGCATCATTCACCTCATTCTCACTAGAAAGTAAATCTGGATGTGGTCTGATTACGACTCTTCTCCTAATTGCCTTAGCAATCTTAACTGTAAGACTTTGTCCTCCTGCTCCTCCGAATGATGCGGGCTCCTTAGTGATAACAGAAATTGATCCAGCTTCTAGATCAATGTCATAATCTATTCCTTCGGGGATAATTTTTTGGATTTTATTCTTAATTTCTGAGAAAGTAAGCCTCATTATTTCACTTCCTGCTCACGCTAACTTTCCTGTTAGACACAGGTAAGTGCACTAAGCGTGAATTTCAAAGATTTTTGATGAGTTCGGAAACCTCATCTTCTGACAATTGTCTATAGCCAGAATCTGGAGTAATTACAGCGAGATCCATGCCATTACCACTAGCAGCATCCCTCTGTGCGGATGCTAGCAGTGCTTTGGCGGCAACCCTAAGGGCTTCCTTCTCAGACATTTTGAGTTTAAACTGATCTTCCAGAACCCCATACATGTAAGGACTGCCTGATCCTGTAGCACAGTAAACATCTGGTATGGACCCACCTGCAGAATCTATGCTGTAAACACTAGGTCCTGAACTATCGACCCCTACGATAAGTAACTGGACATAGTGTGGCCTTCCGACTAGGATATTGGCAGTTAGTGTTGCGGCCCCTTTGACTGTCATCGGTTTGCCCTGCTTTAGCTCATACAGTTTCAATTCGGCTGATAGAGTTCTGGAGAGGGATTGTGCGTGACCCACAAGGCCTGCGGTTGTAAGAGCGACATAATTAGAAATATCAAACAAATTCTTGACACTCTTGTTTGCAATAAAATGACCCATGGTGGCCCTATGGTCTGCACCCACTACTACGCCACCATCAAATGTAATTCCAATGGTACTAGTACCAGTCTTAACTGCATCAAGTGTTGGATCCATAGTGTCACCGCCGGTGAGTGCCGACAACCTCTTCTCAGGACAGCCCCTTATGAATCCGACGGGGCCATGGTTTGAGAAAACCCTCAACATATGGTTCTAATCTAAATTTCCGACCGGATACATCAAGGGGCATCTGTATTTTGCAGAGTCGTGGGGAGAGGGGGGCGTAAAGAGCCGAAGTGGATCGAGGTAAGAGAATCTGAGCCAAATATGGATAGTATGGCACCCGGCCAGGATTATCATGATCTAGGAACCTCTTACCCCGATGCACCAGTTCCAAGAATCATTGGCGACGTCGTAATCAGGAGGTGCGAACTTGATGACTTAACTGGAATCTCCGAATTGATGAATTGGATTTCTGATGGAGACATGGTGATAGTTAAGATGGGTGAGATAATAAAAAATGACCTAGAGCTCAGTGTAGCCGTAAGTAAAATTCAAAGATTTGTTGAAGACGATATAGCTGGAGAGGTTGTTAGGCTAGGGGATAGGCGTCTGCTACTTCTGCCTTCCAACTTCACGAGTAGAATTAGTAATTGAGGGTCATTATGGAGAGTCATGTAGAGCAGTCATGCCCGATTTGTGGTGTGGAGAATAGTCTAAAGATGCTTGCACACACCTCTGAAATACCGTATTTTGGAGAGCATACACAAATCACAATGTCATGTGATAGTTGTGGTTGGAGGGTCACCGATTTTATCCCGGCTGAGGGAAAGAAGGCCGGTTCATGGAAATTGGTTGTAAGTTCTGCAGAACACGTTAATACAAGAGTAGTAAGATCGTCTTCTTGTACTGTTAGGATAGATGAGCTTGGTCTAGAGGTAACTCCGGGTTCGAGTTCTACTGGATACATATCGAATGTAGAGGGTGTTTTAGATAGATTCTCGAGTGCAATAGGCACGATTAGGAGACAGGCTGATGCGGAAGCTGATGAAGATATTTTGAGAAAATGCGATGAACTTCTTTCTAAGATTGATATGGTGATGAATGGCCATCTAACTGTAACTTTGGAACTTCTTGATCCTATTGGCCACAGTCAAATTCTTCACGATGAGGCTGTATCTTCAGAAATTTCAGATGAGGATGCAAAGGAATTAGACCCAGGCCCGGTATATCCGGTTTTTGATGTCTCAAGCGAGTAATTATGACGAATCATGAGAAATGAACTCATGGGTCCTATCCCTCCAATACTCTCTTTTTTCAGATATTTCTTTTAACCAATTGGAGGCTTTATCAATACATAATTTCTTCATTTCCCCGGCTAGCATTCTACCGCTTTCGTAATC
>CAXHFZ010000205.1:0-2346 GCA_964016325.1 uncultured Candidatus Poseidoniales archaeon
AGATCCTACTGAGTCTCGTGGGCTCGGAGATGTGTATAAGAGACAGATTGCCTGCATCTCGATATTATTTCTCTCCACCATTGGCCTGTCCAGTAGGCCAGGGGTGTCGACCATCTGGTACTTTCTTCTACGGTTCATAAAGTGACCCAGATGCAATTGCTTAGTCGTGAATGGATAGGCTGCTACCTCTGGCTCTCCGCTGGATAGAGAAGTAATCAAGGCTGATTTCCCAACATTGGGGGATCCAGCCACGACAATGCATGGTTCGTTGGAATCTATGGAGGGTAACTTCCTTAGTATATTTCGTGCCTCTCCCAGCCATTCGATTTCAGGAGAAATTTGCTCTATTACAGATGAGAACCTACCATATGCAGATCTTCTTGCCTGATGAAATCCGTCAATGTCCCTTAGTCTCAAAATTTTTCTTTGTGTATCGGCGGCTATCGACCTTACTCTCTTAGCACCCCACTGAATAGCTCCCAGACTCTTTCTGTAATTGTCATTCCCAACCGCGGCATCTACAAGGGCTTGGTCGAATTCTGAAAGTGCGTTCAGACTTGGCCATCTTTCAACATATGCTATTAGTGTCGTATCAATTACCGATGCGGCTGACTGTACCATCTTGTTCATCTGTTTGCGAACCCTATGGTACTTGTCGGGATCTTCTACGGTATCCGACTGTTTACTGGCCTTTCTAAAAGCCTTATCAAGAATCTCGTCTGTTTTCAGGACAGTCGGGATTTTCCTCCATTCGATAGATGCCATATGTCTTCCTGACTCTACGACCAGCCCATTCCTATTCAAGACAGTAGCCAGAAATTGTGAAGATTTTCAAATCATGCCCTTTTTCTATATGGACCTCGCCGTTGGTTCATGCCCGACATATCAAGTACACTGCCCAATTGGGCGATCAAGATTCACCAAGCCCATGGTTCACCTAAATTAGATGATATTCAGGATGTATTTCATGGACCTCTTTCTAGCCGTAGTGCAGGCCTGAGGAAAGATGATATCATAGAGATAATAATCGATTCAAGGGCAATTTCCGCTGATAGCGAAAGTATCGCAAGAGGGATGTTAATTGGAACTACGAGGAATGCCGTAGAAATCATGGATGAAAACGGAGTTTTCAGATCTATAGCCCGAGATGTGATAGTAGAGGTAATATTAATCGCGCACATGAGAGTTCCATATCTGGAAGACAGGGAGATGATGACTTTCGAGAAAGAGGATATGAGGCGTAGATCGAGTATGCAGGAAAAGGCAGAGCAGTTGGCTGATGGCGGAATGGATAGTCACTTGTGGGGCTGAAAAAATGGGTGGCTTAGAAAATAAAGAATGTGTTCCTTGTATGGGAGGAGTCCCTCCCCTGAATGAGGAGGATGCAGGGAAACTGTTAGAGCAAATAGATGAGAATTGGAAGATAATTGATAATCGCCATATTGAGAGGTCATGGTCCTTCGAAGATTTTGTGGGAGCTTTAGAATTTGTAAATTCTGCAGGCGAAATATGCGAAATTGAAGGTCATCACGCTGACTTTGAATTTGGTTGGGGGAGAGTGAAGGTAATTATCTGGACTCACAAGATTAACGGCCTAACCGAGTCAGATTTCATTTTGGCTGCTAAATTAGATCGTCTGGACTAGGAATTTTCATGACTTCTGTGCAAGATAATCTGAATAGTAGAAGAACTGTTTACAGATTTACAGAGAGAGTTGTTGAAAAGTCAACCCTTGAGATGGCATTCGAGGCCGCCAGTAACGCCCCTTGCCACAAGCAAACACACCCCTGGAATTACTATGTGTTGGGTCTAGAGACAAGGCGAAAGCTTCTACCAACGGTAATCTCCATGGCCAGAGAGAAGGCAAGTAAAGATGGAGTGGACGGGGCCGATGAATCTGTCAACAGAGCAGTTTCGAAGATTATGGATACCCCTACTGTGATTGCAGTCACAACGAAACTAAGCCCTCAGGATTCATTCAGAGAGGAGGAGGACTATGCGGCGACCGTTTGTTCTTTGCATAATCTAGTGCTCTCGCTTTGGGATATGGGCATTGGATCTCAGTGGAGTACTGGAAGTGTAACAAGGCACCCCTCCACTTACAATGCACTAGAGATTGACAGAGAAAAGGAGAGGATTGTGGGATTTCTGAGGGCTGGCTATCCAGAGTCTATACCCAATATAAAAAAGAAGGGTTCTTTTGATATTAGGAAGTATCTTCCCTAAAAAATGGTGTTAATATGAGGAAGGTAATTTACCCAAAGATTGGAGGCGTTGATTCCATAGAAATAATCGATACAGAGGAGCCGCTGGCTGCAAAAGGGGATGTGGTTGTCAGAATCCATA
>CAXHFZ010000206.1:0-2344 GCA_964016325.1 uncultured Candidatus Poseidoniales archaeon
TCCTACTGAGTCTCGTGGGCTCGGAGATGTGTATAAGAGACAGCTCCATTTCATCGGAATAGAACATCAATACGCTTTGTGAGGAGAGAAGAATAATTACCATAAGTGCTGACGCGAGTGACTTACTCATACATCTCCTATGGAGATGCTCCAAATCAATGTGACTGTAAGGACTCGATTACATAGCCCTGTAATCAGGAAGGTCTGCTAACTCATCCTGAATGAACTGAACAGCCTCTAGAATCTGATCCTTCGCCCTTGCTCCGGTTATGACCATCTTGCCACTTCCGAAAATCAGACAAACTACCTTGGGATAATCTAACCTGTAGATAAGACCTGGGAACTGCTCTGGTTCATATTCTACCTTGTCAAAAGGAAGATGGAAAGTCAGATTGTTGAGATTCAGTCTTCTGGGGAGTGCTGCTAGAGGCTCTCCTTGCTTGATTCCCCTGATTCTCGAGTCTTCGTTCTCAACTTCTTCGTCAGTAGCAGCTCTGATTCCACCTGCATCATCAATAACCTTGGTGTTGATATCATCCATCTTAGCTACTCCGGTGTAGTCCTCAGGGAAGAAGAGAGAATAAGTCGCAACCATGTTCTGAACCTCAATATCTACATCGGCAACATCCCATGTTGAGATTCCCGCGGCACGAAGATCTCCAATCATTCTCTCGATGCCTGTTTCAATATTTTGCTGATTCTTACCGCCAGTGCATACTGCTCTGCCAGATCTGAACATCAGTATTGCCAGTTTCGGATCTACAACACGGTAGACAACTCCTGGGAATTGTTCGGGCTCGTATTCGCAATTCAACTGAATTGCTATATCCGGGAGATCAAGCTCCTCGGCAACTCTTGTCGACGCTACAACATTCACTACAGTTAGGCGTTCTTCATCGCTTAGCATGGCCCCCCCACCTATATTCTGCTTATAAACGATATCAGTCATTATCAGCACGAAATGTTCTGCATTCAATTTTCTTCTGCCACAATCCTAGCTCCGCCTGAACCAAACTTCGAGACCAGAGGTCTGCCTCCGGCAATTTCAATACATTCAGCTACTCTCTTTGGGTTCCTAGTCAGAGAGACCATACATCCACCTCCGCCAGCTCCAGTTAGCTTTGCCCCCAGAGAGTGACTTATTGTGGCTGAAATAAGATTCTCAAGCTCTGGACTACTGACTCCAATTTTACGTAATCTTTCCTGACACTCGTTCATAGCCCGCCCAACTTCTTCCATTTTTCCCGCTGAAAGCGCCCTCAGGCCAGAATAGGTAATCTCTCCTATGGCTTCTATTTCCTTCATCTTTAGTGGATCGGACTTGAGTAATTCCGACACGCCTGCTACCATATCACCAGTAGGAGAACCCCTGCCAGTGAATCCTAAAACTAGCCATACATCTTCTATTTCTGGAATCTCAACCTTGCTAACTGACCAATTCCTGCTACCTTCGGGAGTTTCAAGGGTTGCATCAAAGATATGTTTCGTTCCAGCTGGAGAACTCCCAGAAACCACTACGCACCCTCCCAGCGCGCTTGTAGCCGTATCTGTAGGACTTGCTCTGCCTTTCTGGGCATTAGCCTCAGCTGAGTGCCCCATCCTAGCTAGTGAAATCAAGTCGAGAGCAGATTCTGGATCTACCAATTCATGCAAGGCCGCACCCATAGCATTGGACAGCGCAGCTGATGAACCAAGTCCAGCGGCAGAATACAGGCCACTCTTGATGTCTATTTCCAAGGGGGGCCCTGAGTAGTAGAAGATATCATTCAGTATGTGCGAGATGTGAGGGTGCTTTGAAGGTTCAAATGGCATTCCCTCCAAGCTCCACCTGTTTGATTCAGATATTGAAACCTCTACGCCTGCTTCTATTGAAACAGCTACTGCAGGTTGCCCATATACCACTGCATGCTCTCCAAACAAGATACACTTGCCGGGTGCGAACGCTCTTGCCACGCCCCTCGCCCGTAGTCGAGGGAAATGAGCATTGGCATAGATCATGGTATCGGTTCCTTCAAGTCTAACCACTGTTTGGTAAGGGTACTAGTGAGTACAGAGGGGATAATTTGGAACATCCGTTACTTCAGTCCTACGGCCCATTGGAAGGCTGGCATATTCTGTTATTCATAGGATTAATATCAATCGGATTCTTCACTTATCAAGTCCAAAAGGCAACTAGATTAGTAATGCTCGGTTCCTCTGATGACAGGTTTGATTCATGGAGTACTAGGATTAGTGAATTCATCTCCGGCTGGCTCTTCCAGAAGAAGGTTCTCAGGGATAAGGTTGCAGGGACTATGCACTGTCTCTTATACACATCTCCGAGCCCACGAGACTCAGTAGGATC
>CAXHFZ010000207.1:0-2337 GCA_964016325.1 uncultured Candidatus Poseidoniales archaeon
CCATAATGGAGAAGTAGCGCCAATTACTATGCCAACCGCCACTCCGCCGAATGAAACGTGAGCAAGTCCGTCTCCGATTAAAGAAAGATTACGGACCAGCAGAAATGTACCAAGGTACCCACCTACAATTGCAACCATTACTGATGCGAGTATCGATCGTTGGAACATCTCCAGAGTGAAAAAACTGGGAAATGTCTCTCCTGGCAAGAGAGGTGCAATTGATTCCATTATTGGAGAAATGGACTCAAGGATAAGTACGCCAATTCCCATATTCCCGTCCACCTAATTCTCGACGGGCATTTGATAGCCCTCATGAGGATCGTTAATTCCCCGTAAATCAGCCAGTTCGTCCAAATCAGGAAAGCTACCAGTCGGTCCGTCGAATCTTATGCTTTCCTCCAGAAAAATCATCCTATGGGCAGTTTTTCGGATTGCTGCAAGATCATGTGATACCATCAAAATAGTTTTACCTTCTTCGTGGCAAAGCCGATCAAGTAGCTTCAATAGTGAATTACGAGAGTCTCGGTCTATCCCCACTAGAGGCTCATCCAATAGAATAAAGTCAGCCTCTGTAGCAAGAGCTCTCGCAATTACGGCACGTTGTCTCTGCCCACCGGAGAGACGTGATATGTCGATATTTTCAACATCCTCAAGACCAGTCATAATGATCGCATTATCGACTCTATCACGGCGACCGTTGTCACTCAAATCGAACATATTACCTGAGTTAACAGTTCCCAATCTGACCAGTTCACGGACCGTTAGCCTTACCTCCTTGGGTAGATTTGACGCGGCCTGTGAAACCCAACCAATCCTTCTGTGAAGGTTTCTAGACAATGGAGGATTGCCGTAAATCTCTATCGATCCCCGACTTGGCTTAAGAATACCAAGAATTGTGAGCATTAGAGTTGACTTGCCACTACCGTTTGGGCCTACTATACCGACAAACTCTCCCTCACTTACTGTCAGTGATATGTCCTTGAGTACTATTTTACCCGAACGGGCCACTAAGAGATTGAAAACTTCAAGAATTGGTTCTCCCATCCGTTCCCACCGACTAAGTGTATCCTTTAAGATACTTGGATCTCAGATACTCGCTGGCCAAATACAGAGTGAGAGATAGAAGAATACCTCCTACAAAGAGGGCCGGAAATATCTCGGGAAGCGACATATTTCCAGCACCTTCCTTTGCGTTTCACCTAGGTTACGATTAGCACCCAAGACCAGTTACGATGTTGTTGATGTTCTTGTTCATCATAGACAGGTAGTCATCTTGGCTATCACTAGGTCGCATCTCCATTGTGTAGAGGATCTTCACTTCAACACCGGTCTCTTCTACGATGCTCTGAACAGATGTCTGGTCAGTGTACTCCTCGACGAAGAGGACGGTTATGCCTTCATCGTTTATCTTCTCAACTACCTCGGCTACATCTGCTGGGGAAGGCTCCCCCTCAGGATCAAGACCATGCACTGTCATAATGTCCAGGTCGTACCTGAGTGAGATGTACGAGTAGGCATTGTGATTGGCTACTATGGTCTTCGTGGATCCTACCGTTTCGCACGTACCCTGCTCTCCAAGAGCCTGCTCGAAAGCTCCGTGGAGTTCCAACAGCTCTGCTGAGTAAGTTGCCGCATTCTCAGCGAATGCATCAGCTAAATCAGGGAATGCCGTTGTCAACTTCTCAAGAACCAAGTTCAGTTGCTCGTTGAACGAAAGCGGGTCTAGCCAGCTGTGTGGGTCGTAATCGAAAGCTGCTTCTCCATCATCGGCTTCAATCTCACCACTGTGGTCGTCATGGTCCCCCTCCTCGTCTGAGTGGTCGTCATGGTCCCCCTCCTCGTCTGAGTGGTCGTCATGGTCCTCATGGTCGTCATGGCCTGTTTCTTCCATGAGGCTCCATGGGAATCCACCGCATCCGGCGGCTATATCGGTGGTGTTAGCGCTCTCGGCGGACAATGCATCCGCCTCTGTATCAGCACCGAATGTGGACTGGCAGTAATACAACTCTTCTGTTTCCCATGTCCAGTCGTACTTCGACCAGAGCCCTGGGTAGTACGGATCATCATCACTGTTCTGAGCTACTGCCCAACCATCGTGGTTGTCGTAATGCGTGATGGTGTTCTCGTTCCATGAGTCTGAGTCAATTGAGTGTTCAGTTCCCCACTCATCCACCCAATCGCCTGTGATTTCGATTGGCATCATAAGTGTATATGCAACCATATCCAGACGGTCTGTGTGAATCTCTGGAAGTGCATGGTGGTGTTCGTCCTCTACGTCTCCCATCCACATGTGTCCCGCGCCCTCACAGTCCTCCTCGTTGGTATATTCGTCATGAG
>CAXHFZ010000208.1:0-2290 GCA_964016325.1 uncultured Candidatus Poseidoniales archaeon
CTCATTGACTAATTCGCTAGTCCACATCGACGAATCTATCACTCTCTTCTGATAGTATAGGGCCCAAACCCCTTCGTTAGAAATCGGAGCACCAGTGAAATCGAGGGTTGTGACCGTGCTATTTGTGGCATTGACTGCGAAGCCGTAACCCGGGGTTGAGAAGTTGAAATCCGATTTCCTCTCATGAATGTCCATATTTTCTGTCACTTCCATAGGCTCATTCGAGCCAGGGAGCCAAAACTCCATCGAATCCTTATCCTCGAAGTATAGGAGAGTGGCATTTGAAGTACTCGAATGGCCTAAATTAGAGACGCTTAGACGCACCTTTCCTTCTTCCACCTCCAGGGAGTCGACAACAAGACGAGCTCTCCAGTACCATACATTCTCGATGAGGTAGTGCATCACATCCAGCTCCTCACCTAGTCTGTCCGAGAGGGCTTCGACAGTCCCCAGTAGAAACTGCTCGTCATCAGTCTCGAAAGTGAATGTCGGGTACCCCATGATACCATAGCCGTAATCTCGACTTGTTCCACAGTTGGGATAGAGTCCCTGGTTAGCGTTACGAATGGGTATATCAGAAATATTTGAATTCACTTCGTCTCTAATATAGTGATACATTTCCCAGTCAGAAGGTTGCTCTGGCCACTTTCCCCATGGGTAGAGCATGATCCAAACACCAGTGTGCATTGTGATGTATAAGTCAGCATCAGGAACTACATCGTTCATATAAATCGAGTTAGCAAGAGTTTCCGACTCACTGAATGCCGAACTTCCAGGTTGTGTGGAATCACAGGTATTCCAGTAGTGGTCGTAGTTCCTGTTCAAATCAACTTGATTGACGTTCCATCTTGTATCATGGTCATTTCCGTCTGCATTAAGCATAATCAGGATATGTAATTCAGTCGTAGCCAATAGATCAATTACCGCTTGATCACCATTTGCCCAGCCCTCGATGTAGTATTCAGCTACTAGGAAGGCGAGCTCAGTGCCTAAGTGCTCATTGCCATGATGGCCCCCATCAATGTATACCACTTCTTTCCGCTCCATCTCACCTTCGCCTATTTCCTTGAAACGCTCACACCCCTCAAATTCGATCGATAAACAAGCACCGCCCTCCCAATCAGAAATCTGCAACATCCAAATTTCCCTTCCTAATTCGGTCTTTCCTATGCTGAACATCTCGACGATTTCAGGATAGTCATCGGACCACTCATTGAGGTCTAGCGTAAGGGTTGCGTAGGAGTGATACCAATGTTCCTGGATAATATCAGGCTGGCCAATCTGAGCAGAAACCATAGGAGATGCTGAAACCACTATCAATGATGATAGAATTATGGCAGTCAAGCATTGACGCATGTCCCACTGAGACGGTACTGAGATACAATCATTCTCCTCTTTCGCTCAGAAATCTCGCAATATGGCATGAAATAATCTTAGTTGCAATCAGCGCGGCATTGAATTCAGTCAGAGGACCATCCTTCCCAGGCGCTATCTCGTTCACATCTGCTCCTAGAACTCTGACGGTCGGAGAAGAAAATATACTCTCTATCACTTCAACTGCAGCCCAATGAGATAGGCCTCCAGGAACCGGCGTACCAGTAGATGGTACTAACTTCCCATCAAGCCCATCTATATCGAAGGTGATCCAGACAGGCCCGTCAATTTCTGCAATACTCTCAAGCATATCTTTCCAACTCCCGCCTCCCTCTGGGTTGCCTAGTATATCTCTGGCATACCATGTCTCTACCCTTTTGTCTTCTAACGAGAATTCCGCCTCATCCTTCGACAGGGCTCTGGTACCAATCTGAATGACCCCCCCAACACCAGCATCAAGCGATCTCCTGATAGCAGTCCCGTGGGAGTATCTCTCTCCTTGAAGCTCATCTCTGAGGTCAGCATGGGCATCAATTTGAATCAACGTCAATCTAGATAGGTCTCCCCGTAATTCTGGGTGATTTGATAATGCTTTCATGATGGGAGGTAGGATACCGTGCTCACCTCCGAGAATCATAGGAAATATTTCCCCTACCCACTCTGAGAAGTATTCACGTATTGAGTCTAATTGCTCCATTAGGGTTCCAGCTTCGGAACTCCATGGCTCTGCAGTATGGAATGAAAGTCCACAGGGGAGCTCTTCGGGAAGTAGAGGGTCATATAATTCGACTTGAGAACTAGCATCTATGCAAGCTGAAGGACCCATCTTCGTGCCTTCAATCCAGCTAGTGGTCATCTCGAAAGGTATTGGAAGAATTACGACGTCCCATGGTCCTTCATCGCTCTCCTCAAGCCC
>CAXHFZ010000209.1:0-2290 GCA_964016325.1 uncultured Candidatus Poseidoniales archaeon
AGAGGGAATTCTTGAACTCCTCCCATACTGATGGCATTAGAAATGATTCCGTACTTCTTACGGCAGAAACAAGGCTGGGTTCGACA
Organism: uncultured Candidatus Poseidoniales archaeon; assembly: GCA_964016325.1. GTDB lineage: Archaea > Thermoplasmatota > Poseidoniia > Poseidoniales > Thalassarchaeaceae > MGIIb-O5. Next base: position 87 of record CAXHFZ010000209.1, read on the forward strand.
TACAGAAATAGTCTAGCGTCCCAACACCTCCACTCCCCTAGCGATGACCAATGACAAAGTAGTAGGAGAAGCTCTGTCTTATTCTCTATCGGAATATCTTGTTTTTCCAGTGTTAGGTCCGGATTGATTTCTCCCACAGCATCCAACCATTCCATTATCTCCCCTTCTAAATCAACATCGAACTGCCTTGAAGGGAGTCCTTGGTATCCTGGCCTTGTTTCCCTTAGAGACATTTTCTCCATCCCCTCGATGATTGAACCCAATGACATGGATAATATCGAATCTAGTGATTTGGGGTCAATCAATGACAGTACGACGTCTGGCATATGTATCCGTGGCATCACCAATCGGCAATGTGGCATGAACCCTCGCTCGCACGGCTATCGACAATTTTCTCCACCGAATTCAATAAGTCGGTCCTCGCGTAGCACAAATAATACATTGGAGGGTGGTTACTTGGCGACTATAGAAGAGCAAATCAAGTCACTGGAGGAAGAAATCTCCAAGACCAAGTATAACAAGGCTACACAGGGCCATATCGGGCGTCTTAAAGCAAAGATAGCCTCCTTGAAGGAGAGGAAGGAGAAGGCAGTAGCGCATGCGAAGAAGAGTGGGTCGAGCGCCGGTTTTGAGGTAAAGAAGTCTGGCGATGCGTCGGTCTCCCTAGTTGGTTTCCCCAGCGTAGGTAAATCAAGTCTCATCTCTCAACTGACAGGTGCTGACTCGGAAGCAGGTGCCTTCGCTTTCACTACTCTGACATGCATACCTGGTGTTCTCGACCATAGAGGCGCCAAGATACAGATTCTAGATCTTCCAGGCCTGATCAAAGGCGCTTCTGAGGGCAAAGGAAGAGGCAGGGAAATACTCAATGTCATCAGAGGATCTGACATGGTGCTTTACGTTGTAGACCCGTTTCAAGAATCTCACTTCGATATCCTGGACAAGGAGTTATGGATGGCTGGAATGAGGTTGAATCAAGCTGAGCCGCAGGTTTTCATTACCAGAACTAAGAGAGGTGGCATAGTGGTCAGATCAACAGTTAAACAGACTAATCTTTCCGAAGAAGAAATACAAGGAATAATCCGTAGTTTTGGCATTGTTTCTGCAACAGTAACGCTCCGCACAGACGTAACGGATGACCATATTGTGGATACTTTAGCAGGAAATAGAATCTACAATAGAGCGGTGGTTGTCGTAAATAAGATTGATCTTGCGACTGAAGAGGATCTGGAAAAAACAAGGAAGATGCTTCCAGAAGGATGGCCCGTCCTTGAAGTCTCAGCAAAGACTGGTGAGGGGATTGAAAATATGAAGGACTTCATCTTCGACAATCTCCACTTTATGTCCATATTCCTGAAGCCACAGGGACAAGAGGCAGATATGATTGAGCCGTTGATTGTTAAGGATACGTCTACAGTCAGGGACGTATGTGCAAAACTACACAGGGACTTCGTGAGAAAATTCAGATACGCTAGGGTGAAGGGGCCAAGTGCTAAGTTCGATTGGCAAAGGGTTGGGCTAGATCACCAGCTATCTGATGGAGATGTCCTAACCATTATTCTCAGGAAGTCCTAGGCGATGTATTGACCTATGGAACCCTCACGCGCTAGCATGGAGTCCGCTGTGGGAGACCTGCTTCCTCGGGCCGAGCTCAGGGGACTAATCGGTCATCTGAGAAGCAGGGCTTTCCTCTTGGTAACCATTTTTGGAGTGGGATTCATAGGGGGCTATCCACTTGCTGGCAGAGCTATAGAGATACTTCTGGATTCTTCGGACTACAGGCCTGATGGCGTTGAGGTTATCATTCTGCATCCTATGGAGGCAGTTCTACTTAGATTGAGGATAGGGTTTCAGCTGGGCGTTATCATATCCGGAATTTTTGTAATTTGCGATATATCATGGAACGGTAAGAAGATTTTTGCGAAGGCGAAGAGATCTGATACAGGAGCTAGTAGTAGCATTGGAGATTTCGCTATAGTTCTGATTTCAGCATTGTCTCTAGCAATCTTAGGGGCTCTTTATTCTCACGAGATATTGGTTCCTCTGCTTCTCGATTACCTCTCCGAAGATGCATCTGCTGCAAATCTGAGCTCCACCTGGCAGTTACAATCGTGGGTTGGTTTCGTCAGTGGACTTTACTTCGCTTCGATTTTCGGCTTTCAGGTCCCAATAATTATTCTCTTACTTCTCAGATACGAGATAGT
>CAXHFZ010000210.1:0-2263 GCA_964016325.1 uncultured Candidatus Poseidoniales archaeon
GGACTTGCACACGGATGGCCTGAGCAGTAGCCTTTGCTGCCTGCATTGCCTTTCTGACACGGGTGCCAGCTGCCTTGTTACCCTTGTCATGCTTTACAGCATCACCCATTGCATCTGTTAGCATTTCTATCATATCATGCATCATCTTCTCGACGGACATACCAATCACCGCATGCTAGGCCGTTCTTAGCCGTTTTCACGTCATACATCACTTTCTGTGGTACTATGAAGAGAACAAATCACCGCCGAGAAGTGGCAATAATACGCTTGCATCGCCCTCAACGACCACTTGGGAGGCCTCAGGACGTATTTTACCCCATGAAATAGCCTCTCGTAGTCTCGCCCCGGAAAGTGATCCATCATATTCTGGCGCTGTCGTAATTGAAACAGCTGAGTCCAGGCCACCCCTATACTGGTTCCACCATATTACATGATGCTTCGAAATCCCTCCCCCTACCATTAGGGCATGGCTTTCCTCAGCAGTCCAAGTTAGGTCAGACAGTATCTGCTCATCAGCAAGGACATCTATCATAAAATTGGGAGATTTCTGCCTATGCATGAATATTTGTGCCCCTATAGAACCATCTGTGATTCCAGGAATGACAACTGGAATTCTATTCTTTGCAATCCAATACAATAGTGAAGACTCATCTTGAATTCTATCGCCCAAGGCCCAGCATAGCTCCACACTACCAAAACCCACCCATGGGTTTTCAGGGTTCAACGACACACGCTCTTCTTCGATTTCAGAAAGCCAGGGAAGTACGATATTCTCAAGAATTTCTCCATAGCATTCGTTTGGGACGACGACGTTCCCCAGTCTGTTCAGCCCCTGTTCTCCAAGAGCTATGTCATCAAGACTGAAATCACCGTGGAAGTAATCTCTGAATGTCCTGGCAATGTCATGGTCTAAGGTTCCACACGTTGTCACCACGACATTGTACGAACGCCTCTTGAGCGCTTCTAGAAAAAAGCCACGCGTACCAGTTGCACACAAGCAAGCTGGAAATGAAATCCAGTTTAAGATTCCATCCGGGCCTACCTTGGAAATTGAATCTCTGAGAATATCCCTAGCAAAGGCGAGCTTTGTCGCAGTAAATCCTCCTGCCTCGGACATCTGGTCAATCAAGGATGAAACATCCCCCATCGCAGAGAAATCATAGTCCTTGACGGGGTGGTTAAAGTCTTCACGCGAGTAACCGCTCACAGTTCCCGCAGTACTAATATGCCTTCAATTAGATGGGTTACGGAGTTGGATGATCCTATCACGAATCTGAGCGGCTTTCTCAAAGTCAAGCCGTTCAGCGGCTGCTCTCATTTCCCTCTCTAGTTTACTGACAACCTTCTCACTCTCAACTCTCTCTTCAATATCTGGGATCTCGTTTGTATCTATCTCAAACTCAGGCTGACTTACGTTTTCAAGCACCGAGCTTGAGGTATTCCACATCCCAGCTCCAAGTGAGAATTTCTGTGCTAGACCCGACACTCCCTTCTTACTCTGGAACTTTCCAACGAATCTCTTACCCCCCTTGGCTCCTTTCCCAGCCGTTCCAGCAAGTAGACTCCCAACCTCCTGACCCATGGTCGGGAGGGCTTTCTGGATAGTTCGGGGGACGATGCCATTCTCCCGGTTGTGAAGATCTTGACGGCCTCTTCTTGCGATAGTCTGACTCATAGCGGCTTCCATAGAAGGAGAAATAGAATCTGCATACAGAATTACTACTCCATTCTGATTTCTGGATGCTCTACCAATCGTCTGTAATAACGACCTCTCGTTCCTCAGGAATCCCTGTTTATCAGCATCAAATATGGCAACTAAGGAGACTTCTGGAATATCTAGTCCTTCACGAAGTAGATTTATTCCGACAATAACATCAATATGCCCCAATCTGAGTGCTTTGATTATCTCAGTTCTCTCTAATGTATCTATCTCGGAATGCAGGTAGTGTGCTTTTATCCCATTCCTGTCGAGGTATTCTGCAACCTCTTCCGCGAATTTAATTGTCATCACTGTGACTAGCACTCTCTCATTCTTTTCTATCCTCGCATTGATTTCAGACATTAGATGTTGAACCTGGCCTTTGGTTGGCTTGATGACTATTTCTGGGTCTAGCAATCCTGTAGGGCGAATCTCCATCCTCACTACTCCTTTGATCTTGGATAATGTTCCTTCCATGGTAGATGATCCGGATCTCTTCTTGAACTCAGCCACCTTTGATCCTGTCTCTTATACACATCTCCGAGCCCACGAGACTCAGTAGGA
>CAXHFZ010000211.1:0-2230 GCA_964016325.1 uncultured Candidatus Poseidoniales archaeon
TCTTCTGGAAGTATTTCCCCTCCCGATACTATCATCAACGATGAGAACTACCTTATCAGAGAATTCTTCATCTATGGTATTCAGCTTTTTCCTCACCGAATCCTTCCTGACGTTCTGACCTGGCATTATGAATGTCCTACCAATATATCTGTTCTTCACGAATCCTTCCCTGTATTGCACCCCCATTACTCTAGCAAGCTCTAAAGCGGCGATTCTTCCGCTATCTGGAACAGCTATTACTGATTCAATACCATGGTCAGGAAATTCTTTCGATATTCTTTCTGCCAAGAAGGCACCCATCCTGATTCTTGATGAGTGGACGGAAACGCCATCCAAAACGGAGTCCGGCCTAGCGAAATAGACGTGCTCAAAAATACATGGACTATGAAGTACATCATTGGAGCACTGCTTGGACGAGAATGTCCCATCCATCCTTGCCACAATGGCCTCACCGGGGGAGACATCTCCATCATGACTGAATCCAAGAGTATTACAGACCACGCTCTCCGAGGCGAAAACACGCTCCGTAAATCCATTGACGACCCTGCTCCCCATTGAGAGAGGGCGAATCCCATTTGGGTCCCTGAATGCGATGATCCCCCAGCCTGTTATTACTGCTACAACACTGTAGCTCCCCTCGGCCCTTAGATGTAGCCTTTCCACTGCTCTAAATATATCCTCATCAGAAAGTGACTCTAGCCCCCCTGGCCTGCCATTTAGCGAACGTTGGATTTCGGCAGCGAAGAGATTCAATAGTGCCTCTGAATCAGAGCTTGTGTTTATTCTCCTATGATCGTAATCTAGCAGACCTGAAATAATATCTCCAGTATTGTTTAGATTCCCATTATGAGCCAGACTCACGCCGAACGGGGTATTTGTGTAAAACGGTTGAGCCTCTGCTACTGAGCTAGATCCGGCGGTAGGATACCTGACATGGCCGATTCCCATAGAACCCGACAGGGACTGGGAGTGCTTTGACCTGAAGACATCCCTGACCAATCCATTGGCCCTCCTGTGAGATATATTCTCAGAATCACTAGTGACGATTCCTGCCGCGTCCTGGCCCCTGTGCTGAAGAACTAGCAAGCCATCATATAGAGACTGGGCTACCTGAGATTCAGGATTTAACAAAATTCCGATGATCCCGCACATCGGCTACCGAATGCCCCTCGGAGATTAAGGACTTAGCACTTTCCGAAGCTACTTACTCCCCATAGAGCGATTTCTCTTGCTCCACCTGTACTTTCTCATCTTTGCTGTTTGACCATATCCACAACTCGAGCAGACGCTCTTGGTCTTGTGAAAAGAGTGCTTTCCGCACCTCCTACACCTGATGTGAGTAGACTTCTGCTTTTTTCCCATGCTTGGAGTACCTTTTGACATACGCACCACCTACTGGACAGCGCTGCGACCGGAATGGGTGTTATCAGCGTTACCCTCCGATCTAGGGGAGATTGAGATCGGCTCACTGTAGATCTATCTTACTGGTACTTACAGAAACCTTCGCTAGAATGATAAAAATAGCCAAGTAAATCAGAGGGGAAATTCCTAGAATTGCTATGATTGATTCAGAGACTGAAACTCTCATTGAATCTAAGTACGTAAGATTGCTGTTGATTAGCGATGAAGCGAAAATTCCTGTCAACATAACCGTTAGAGACGAGATAATCAATGGAATTGGATTGTGATATGGGTGATATGCGGCTTTCAAATGTACAATGATGACCATGGATGAGAGAACAATTGTCCCGAAGAATACAGTTAGAAAATCACTCATCAGCAGGCCCCTCCAGTTGGCTTAAATGCGAAGATAAAATTGCAGATACATGTTTTATCTCATCTTCATCTAGTGGTTCTGTTACCCCGTCTCCGGACGATAGTGACTCGGTGAACCTCACAGCGAGAAGATGGAAAGCAACAGTGATTATAATTCCCAATAATGCGGCGATTCCTGATATGATGCTATCTGCTTCAAGTGACCAGTTTACGATAATCGAGTAGCCTGCAAAGAAAACGAATAACCAGCCTGCAACCAGTCGTGGTTTGTCTTTGACATAATAAATCGGTGCGCCCGAGGCAACAAGAATGAATCCGATCAGTGCTGGACCTACCCATTCTAAGGTAGCTAGCATTTCATCGGAGGCTCTGGATTCGGCCACTAGAAGTCCCTCTGGAGGATAGATCGTCAGTAGAAGGCCCACGAGGAACAGTGGTGCCCCTAATTTTGATC
>CAXHFZ010000212.1:0-2226 GCA_964016325.1 uncultured Candidatus Poseidoniales archaeon
AATATGATGAGGCTTCGTATATTCGATGATAGAATGATGAAAATGCAGAGAACTGGTAAGCTCTCATTTTACATGCGATCTTTCGGAGAGGAGGCGGTTGCTATCGCCCAGACAATGGCTTTGAAAAAACAAGACTGGCTATTCCCCACTTACAGGCAGCCAGGTGCACAATTCGTCAGAGGAAGGGACATGGTCAGTATGATTTGCCATTGCATTGGTAACGAAATGGATAATGTCAAGGGTAGACAAATGCCCGTTCACTACACTTACAGAGACGGACGATTCATTTCTGTTTCGAGTCCTGTTGGGACACAGTTTAGTCAGGCTGTTGGAGTAGCTTTGGCTTCTGACTACAAGGGACTTGACGAAGTCACTATTACATGGATTGGCGATGGCGCTAGCGCTGAAGGGGACTATCATTACGCGTTGAATTTTGCCAGTATCTTTCAAGCTCCAGTGATACTGAACGTTGTAAATAATCAGTGGGCAATCTCCACACACAAAAATTTCGCTAGTAAAAATGGTAATTTTGCCGTCAGAGGACTGCCATATGGCATTCCCAGTATACGTGTTGACGGAAATGATTTCTTGGCCCTGTATTCTGTTACTGCTTGGGCTAGGGAAAGAGCATCTGTAGGACTAGGGCCTACGCACATAGAAGTCTTGACGTATCGCGCTGGGGCCCACAGCAGTAGCGATGATCCATCCAGATATAGACCATCGGATATTCACTCATTTTGGCCTGGAGGAGACCCCATATATCGCCTCAGAGACCATCTCAAAGAGATAGGAGAATGGTCAGACGAAGAACATCAAAAGCTTTCTGAAAGAATAGACTCAGAGGTAATGGCGGCATACAAAGAAGCTGTCAAATTTGGAGATTTAGCTAATGGCCCTTATCCATCATCTGACGCGATTTTTACAGAAGTTTACGAAAACCCCCCTTGGCATTTAGAAGAACAGTGGGATGAAATGAAGACATGGAGGGATTCATGATGCCTAACATGAATATGGTAGAATCGGTGAATAATGCCTTGGATACAATGCTCTCAAAGGATAACAATGTCATAATGTTCGGTGAAGATATTGGATACTTTGGCGGTGTTTTCAGAACTTGTGATGGCCTGCAAGAGAAGCATGGAAAACACAGGGTCTTTGACTCCCCGCTTTCAGAGGGAGGAATTGCGGCTACAGCTTTTGGGATGGGGATTAATGGACTCAGGCCTGTTGTTGAGATTCAATTCGCTGACTATATATTCCCAGCTTACGATCAAATAGTTAACGAGATGGCCAAGGTCAGACATCGTTCTGGGGGAGAGTTCTGGTGTCCTGTAACCATAAGGACCCCTGCAGGAGGTGGAATCAGAGGTGGTCATCATCACTCACAATCGCCTGAGGCACAGTTTACTCACACACCAGGACTCAAGGTTGTTTATTGCTCAACCCCTTACAATGCCAAGGGGCTATTGATAAGCGCTATAGAGGATAACGATCCAGTTATTTTCTTCGAGCCTAAGAGATGCTACAGAGGACCTTTCTATGGGGATCCACACAATGTGCCGACTTGGTCTGGGCATCCAGAGGCAGAGGTCCCTGAATCCCATTATTCGATTCCCTTGGGCGAGGCTCGATTGGCTATGGAGGGTGACAGGTGCACGGTAATCTCTTGGGGTGCGATGGTTCATGTGTGCGAGCAGGCAATCAGGGATAGTGGGATATCTTGCGATCTCATTGATCTCCAAACTTTGGTCCCATGGGATAGAGAAGCTGTAGTCTCATCGATTCAAAAGACTGGTAGGTGCGTAATCGTTCATGAGGCTCCAAAAACTAGTGGATTCGGAGCTGAAATGGCTGCTTCTATCCAGGAACGGTGCTTTTGGAGTCTTGAATCCCCCATAGAGAGGGTGACTGGATGGGACACTCCTTTTCCCCATACTACTGAATGGGATTACATGCCCGGCCCAGACAGAGTGGCCGCGGCGATAGCGAAAACACAGGAGAATTAACATGGCTAATTATGATTTCAAATTACCCGATATAGGAGAAGGAGTCGTAGAAGGCGAAGTAGTCACTTGGCACGTATCCATAGGGGATTCAGTTTCTGAGGATGACCCCATTGTTGACGTGATGACTGATAAGGCCACTGTAACTATTCCGTCCCCGACAGATGGCACTGTTCTGTCCCTTAATGGAGAGGTAGGAGACATGATTGCTGTTGGGTCGGTG
>CAXHFZ010000213.1:0-2218 GCA_964016325.1 uncultured Candidatus Poseidoniales archaeon
GAGATCCTACTGAGTCTCGTGGGCTCGGAGATGTGTATAAGAGACAGAGAGTACATCATGATCTCACAAGGGACCAGATGGCACTAAAGCCCCCCGCCGAGATTCAGTCCATGATCGGAAATCCTAGGCTAGTTGAGTTAGCCTACTCAAAGGAAAGAAAATACTCCCCAAAAGAGCTCAGAGAGCTGATGCAGGCCATTAGACGGTGGGGGGGCGGTAACTGACCGCAGACGCAATTGACAAAAGTAATGAGAAACTGGAGATATTAGTATGAACGCAACACCACCAGCAGAAAAACCACCGGCACCACCAGCAAACGCAGTATCAAAAGGATACGAAGAGAAGGCCGCCAAAGCCAGAGGGTCAAAGAAGACTAACGAGAAGTTAGAGGCGGTTGGAAGGATCGGAGAGGCCATCAGTGGCGAGGTACAGAAGGTAATCATTGGGAAGTCTCACGTTATTGACAATGTACTGATCAATATCCTATCCAATGGTAACCTCCTATTCGAGGATTATCCGGGATTGGCTAAAACTCTGATGACAAATACATTCGCAGACGCACTTGGTTGTGATTTCAAGAGGGTGCAATTCACTCCGGATCTGCTTCCCGCTGACATCACTGGAACCAACATCTATGATGCGAAGAAAGGAGAGTTCACATTCAAGCCTGGACCGATTTTCTGTAATCTTCTCCTCTCTGATGAGATAAACAGGGCTCCGCCTAAGACTCAAGCGGCTCTTCTTGAAGCGATGCAGGAGAAGCAAGTGACAATTGGTGTTGTGACACACAAGCTTCCTGCCCCTTTCTTAACCATGGCGACCCAGAACCCAGTTGAGCAGGAAGGGACATATCCCCTACCTGAGGCTCAGCTTGATCGTTTCATGTTCAAGATGAGCGTGGGATATCCTAACAGAGCTGATGAAGATGAAATCTTGGCTAGACGTGTGGCAAGAAAGAAGGATGCTGTAGAAGTCGAGACGATTACCGATCCAGCTCGTGTTGTCGCTATGCAAGAGGCGTGTGAGGACGTATATGTCGATCCCGCAGTCAGGATGTACATGGTTGAGATTGTGACAAGGACCAGAGAGGACCCGCGTGTGTTGGTCGGCTCATCGCCTCGTGGATCGCAGGCCCTACTGAAGACTAGTCGTGCCGCAGCGGCAATGAGCGGAAGGGATTTCATCACGCCAGATGATGTAAAGGCAGTAGCCACACTGGCTGTATCCCACAGACTTATCTTGAAGCCGGAGCATCAGATAAAGGGCTTGGAAAACGAGGAAGTAGTTTCAGATATTCTTCGCCAAGTCCCCGTACCTACGGTTTGAGGCCCTGATTGGATAAGCGAGGAGATTAGTGATGGCGTGGAGCAGGAAGTCGGCGATGTTCGCGTCTCTGGCTATTGCACTTTATCTCCTGGGATTGGTACTCCGTAACCAGCAGCTGGTTACGGTTGCGGTTGTCCTACTATCGTTCCTGACTTGGGCGGCATTCATGTCGAACCATGCTGATGTCTCTTCTTCAGGTAGGAGAATAGGGGATGAAAACAGGAATGATGGAGTCCAGCTGAATAGTATCGTAGCCCTCAGAAAGATTTCTTCCTCGAGAATTTTTGAGGATGGCGAGATCGAGGTCACCCTGCGACTTCAGAATAAGTCCAATCTAGCCAAGATTGTTGAAGTTCGCGATAGAGTTCCTGAGGTCATGAGAGTGAAGAAGGGGGCGAACTATGTCCTAATGGAACTAGGCCCGCAGAGAGAGACCACAATCAAGTACACTATCGAGACGCCTCTCAGAGGATTCTACACCATAGGCCCGGTTTGCATTAGGATTCAAGATGCGTTCGGTCTTTTCCACAACGAGAGGGAAGTAAATCTGTATGATGATTTCCTCGTATTCCCCAAGATGGAAGATATCAAAGACGCCCTCATCAAGAGCAGGGTCCCTAAGATATTCACCGGCGCAGTGAATATCAGGAATCCAGGAGAGGGATCTAATTTCTATAATCTCAGAGAGTACATTCCAGGAGACCCAATGAAGAAGGTCAACTGGGCCGCGACAGCTAGGAGTGGGGGCAAAATGATGGTCAACGAATACGAAAGGGATGCCGTTAGCGACATCATCCTAATCATAGATAGCAGGTCCGTCAGCGAGACTGGTCCTGTTAGTAGGAATCTGTCTCTTATACACATCTCCGAGCCCACGAGACTCAGTAGGATC
>CAXHFZ010000214.1:0-2174 GCA_964016325.1 uncultured Candidatus Poseidoniales archaeon
CCCCCACGCCGTCATTCGTCGGCAGCGTCAGATGTGTATAAGAGACAGCCATTGTGATGCACCTTCCCAACCCTCTCATATTTTACCCACGAGAACCATAGTGCTTCAACCCGTTGGTCTCTAGCGCCCTCTGTGCATAACTGTTCATAAACGGGACTACTCACGACAATCCACAGACGGCTGTGATAGTGTAGCGGTTAGCACGGTGGGTTGTGGTCCCGCCGGCCCGGGTTCAAGTCCCGGTCACGGCCCCATTACTAGAGTCAGCTGTTAAGGTCACCGTCAGGAATATCATGTCCCATTTTATCCACCTTAATAGCCATATATTCTCTATTCTCATCACTTATCCCTACTATTAGCGGCATTCTCTCAGACACAGTCGTTCCATTCAATGATAATTGCTTAACTTTATCTGGATTATTTGTCAGTAAGCAAACATTGTGGATCCCCACAGCCTTAATTATCTTCGATGCGATTGAATAATCTCTTGCATCAGCAGGATGGCCAAGTAGAAGATTAGCCTCCACAGTGTCGGCCCCCTTGTCTTGTAGATTATATGCTTGAATTTTAGCATGCAAACCAATTCCTCGACCTTCTTGTCTCAGGTACACAATACACCCCCAACCAACATCCTGAATTTGTCTTATTGCGGCATTTAATTGGGGTCCACAATCACACCGTAGACTACCGAAGGCATCTCCAGTTAGACACTCAGAATGAACTCTGACAAGTACCGGATTAGGGCCCCCCATCTCGCCTAATGTCAATGCCACATGATCGAGACCACTCTCAGCATCATGGAAGACCCTTATCCTGAAATCACCTTGATCAGTGGGTAGTTTGGCATCTGCTGGAACTCCTCCCTTCTCCATAATACCAATCTCATCTGAAACCATTCAAATATCTCCTAAAATTGCTGAATTCTTGATTAGGAATGTGAACTCTCCTGAGTTTTCTTCTATTGATATCAGTGACACATTCAACCTCTTACAAAGAAGTGGAATATCCCTCAAAGTTTCACGATCATCACATACCACCTCGATTAGATCGCCGTCCGATAACTCGGACAATGCAATTCTGGTCTCATTAATAGGAATCGGACAAAAGAATCCCAGGAGATTCAAAATTTTTCGTTCTGGACCCATCAGACCCACATACTTACCGAGAGGTGGGACCGTTTGAATCCCACCCTCAAGCATTTACTATTTTTGGATTAAGAGAAACACCATCCATCTTTCTTCCCTTGATGACATCGATGACATAAGCAACCTTCTCAACATGAATCTCCACGATCAAACCTTCAGAATCAACGTACGTCTCTCCGATTGCTATTTCAGGAATTCTTGCTTCTGAGACAATCCAATCCACAATCTCTCTTCGGGTCTTTTCTGAACCTCCGAGACTCATTCTAACGCATACCATGCCAAAGGCATCCGAGACCTCTTCCCAGTCGTCCCTCCTTGGTACGAAATCTCGCTCTACCCCTGCTGGCAGAGATGGTGGCTCAACAAAGGGTATTGTCAGGCCCCATGTGGAGCAGATTCTTTCTATTGATTGCACCTCTTTGCCAGAAACGAAGCTCCATGATTCACCCCTGCGTCCCATTCTCCCTGTCCTTCCTATCCGGTGAACATAGACTTCGGTATCATCAGGTAGATCGTAATTAATTACATGAGTAATGCCATCTACATCTAGCCCTCTTGCCGCAACATCAGTAGCAACAACAATTTTTTCGGATCCATCTCTGAATGAATTAAGTATTTTCTCTCTCTTGTTTTGTGGCATGTCTCCGTGCAGGCCTACGGAATTGAAACGAAACTTCCTTAGCCTCTCGACGATTAAGTCGACCATTCTCTTAGTATTGGAGAAAATCAGTATCTGTGAGTCATCGCCGGTATTTCCAATTATCCTCCCCAATGCCCAGAGTTTGTTCGCTCTACCAACTCTGACCGCATATTGATCAATTTCTGGTACTTCCACAACCAGATCTTCGCTCATGACATGCACGGGATCTCTTAGGAATTCCTCGGCTGCATCCAACACTTCCTCTGGAAAGGTCGCACTAAATAGAAGAGTTTGCTTTCTATTCACCGTTTTCTCAAAAATCCATAAGACATCGGGGAAGAAACCCATATCTAACATCCTATCTGCTTCATCTAGACAGAATAGGGAGA
>CAXHFZ010000215.1:0-2161 GCA_964016325.1 uncultured Candidatus Poseidoniales archaeon
ATTCGAACCATCTAGTAACAATCCTGACTCGGTTAGCAGAGGAGAGGGGAGTATGGATGATATTACCATATTAGGCATCATTGCCAATGAGCGTGGGTTGACCCCAACGATGATCTCATCCTGCCTTAATGAGAAAGTGAGTTCCGCATCATCTATCCTAGTGGCTAATCTTATCGGTTCTTCATCTCCGATGAATGGATCTTCTCCCAAAGAAACCTCTCCAAAATCTGCTTGGAATGGTAATGATGAAAAATCTGCAGACAGTGAAAAACCGTCCAAACCAAGATCTTCAGAGTCAAGGTTGATGTTGCCGAATTCATTCATCATTTCTTCGTACGACTCTGTTAGGTAATCTGATAGTTTCATTAGACCCTCATTCGAGACCTCGAAGTCAATTGGGTCGCCGACTCCGAAGTCTATTGTCGATTCAATTTCAGAATCTGCCAGTAGCCCTCCTTCCATTCTATCTCCCATCACCAAGATTCTCCTTATCGCGTCTGATGGAATTGGGGACATTTTCACTCCCTCTATCTCCATATCTAGGCCTAATCTGTAAATCTCTAGGATTACCGTCGATGTGAATTCTATTGAAACTGATCCACTCAACTCGTGAACGGATACTTTCGAAACATCCATCTCAACCAGGAATGAAATACATGTTTTCTGGGTTGGGGCACATACAAGATCGATACTGTCCTCCTCACATGGATCAGATATCCTACATATTGAATGTCGCCAGTCGAATGGCCTCGATCCTTCGATTTCGATGCTTGTGGTTTTAGTATCCCGATTATTGGATGTGAATACCAATACATCTGGTGTCTTTGCAGACGAATCCAACCATTCGGGTAAGTGAATTGTAACACTAATATCAGTAGAGGGGAAGCCAATAGGAATTAAATCTTGGAGGAAATCGGAGTTTACTTCTAATTCCAGGCTCAGGAAGCTCATTATTGTGGCAATGTCATCATCGTAAATTTGTGAAAAATCTATTGTTGATAGATCCCCATCTGTATTCTGTAAAAGCTGGTCAATGATATCTGAAATCTGTATTTCGGAGGAGATTGTGGTGGATTGTACAGTGATTGGGTAATTACTGGACATTGCTCCGACAGGTCCTAGACAGTATCTGTAAGACAATTCTTCACCACATGTCTCTCCTTGCCTGTGTTGGAACATTATTCCCCCAGTATTGTTTGAGGTAGAGAAGGACGGGCTCTGGAAGACTAATTCACCCCCTAAGAATTGAGAAAATGTTTCTGAAAGTGAGTCAATTGGTAAAGACGATAGCATCTGATCGGCATCCACATCCATCTCGGAGTCGAACATCCTTATTCCATCAGAAGTCACCGAATCAAGACTGATGGTTTGAGTCTCTAGATCTAGTCCCCATTCCTCCAATGTTTCGGTACTTAGGTGGTGGATCCTAATTTCCATATCTACATGGCTGCCCATAGAATTCTCCAGATTTATTGAGAGATCCAAGCTCAACGATGAGCCGGCATTTATTTCCCAATCTGACGTAATGTCGCCAGATCCCAAGACAGCTACCAACTCGGATATTATCGGACTATGATCGTGCGGAGAGTTGAGATTATCCAGAGCTACTCTAGCCCCCAAAATTTGTGTTTGACCCTGTTCAACTGAAAAAATAGAGGCTGGTTCATCGACATGGATAATGCTAGAATATGATGGTGGAACCATCACATATTCGATGTAATGTCCGGATGTTGCAATTGTCGTGAAGTTAGTAGTCACCTCTCCACCCATTGCAATTAGGCCCTGCATCACCCTGTCGATATCCCCAGTTTCTGGGTTAATTCCTATGTTAGTTGGACTCACATCCAAGATTAGGACTGATTGAACACATATAGGAGGGTTGAATGGGTCGTTTTCCAACCCATTCTCTTCATCTATTGAGTCAATATTAGGATTAAATGTACAGGAGGAGGGGTCCCGTCCGAAAAAATTGATTCCCGGTATAGTTTGGATAGGTCCAGACGTGGCGTTGGGAAAATTCTCATCCACAATCCGTTGGATTACATCCTCGATCTTCTGAATTAATCTGTCCTCAACAGAAGAGCCATTCTGAGAATAATCACGATAGTTCCGGATAAAATCAGCGGGGATTCCATCAGATGGATCGCTATCTCCCTGTAAA
>CAXHFZ010000216.1:0-2122 GCA_964016325.1 uncultured Candidatus Poseidoniales archaeon
GGTGCCAAAATAACACTTGGAATGATTACTAGATGCTCTGAGATGATTGTTTGTGGTAGTGGAATGGGAGTAAAATCACTAGGAAAAATAGATGATAGGAAGATTGGAAATCCAAGGGGTCGGCTTTACAAGGTGGCCTCCGAGGGATGGTCGAAAAGATTGAGGGTCAGCATAGAAAATGGCGGTAGTGGTTCATGAATAATTCAAGGTGGAAGTCACTAGGAATTTCTAACAATGAAGAGCTACTCATAGAGCTACTAATGCACCTCAGAGAAGAAGGTGGTTATTTTGAAGATGAGATACTACTACACTCGGGAGGTCCTGTTACTGATCTTTCAAAGAGATCTTTACTACCTTCTTTGGATAGTATCAGAGTTTTGATGGTTGAACCAGAAGGTGAATCATCAGAAGAAATTCCTTCTGCCCTAAGTGGAGAGGTGTCGTTGGGCCATCCTTCACCACTAAATCTGATTATTCAGGAGAGAGAAGGCCGGAAGTGGAATACCCGTGAAGAGGTATATTGCGCTAGCCTCACAGAAGCATTGGACTGTATTAGTGAGTTTGAGATTACTTCTAAATGTCTTACAGACGTCAAATTTCACCCAGGAGGATTCACCGGAATACTAGGTTATGACTTATCGAGATGGTCTGAGCCTATTAGACTCTCCAATACGCCTGTACCTGGTACTGTATTAGGAGTCCTCTGGAGGGCAGATGCATGGTTTATTCACGATAGAAATAGTGGTGAGATAGGAGTACTAGGCATAGAAGATCATCCATGGCTTGATTTAGAGTTGCCAGAGATGGAAGGATTCAATATTCCCTCGATTCCGAAATTAGATTCTGTTCCTCACAGTGAGAGTGATTCGGACCATGCCAGAAAAGTATCAAGAGTCAGAGAGAGCATTACTGGTGGAAATCTGTATCAAGTTAATTACGGAAGAAAGTGGAAGGGAGAAATGCCAGGCCACCCATGGGACTCTTTTCTCCTTCTCAGTCGCTCTAATCCGGCTCCTTTCTCATCCTGGATGATGGTTTCTGACCTAGGATGGTCAGTAGCTTCCTCAAGTCCCGAGAGGCTGGTAGAGCTAGAGCAGGGGATAGTCAGAACGAGGCCGATCAAGGGAACCAGAAAGAGAGGTGGGAGCGTAGAGGAGGATCAGAAGCTCAGAGAGGAAATGATCTCTAGCGAGAAAGAGATATCTGAACATCTAATGCTCGTGGACTTGGAAAGGCATGATCTTAGCAAAGTGTGTAAGCCTGGTACTGTTCATTGGTCTGGGTGGAGAATAGAGGCCCTATCGAACGTTCAGCATCTTGTCAGTGGGGTACAGGGGGAATTAGCACCTGGCTTCACAACCTCTGAAGTTACCTCTCTAATGTTTCCCGGAGGATCGGTCACTGGTTGTCCAAAGACAGTTACTCTGGCGGCAATAGATGAGCTTGAAGAAAGTCCTAGAGGTGCTTGGACGGGTTCGATAGGACATATCCACAGAGGACATGGAATAGCTGACTGGAATATCCTCATCAGGACATTGGAGGCTCACTCTGGACCCGAAAAGTGGCATGCAACAGTTCAGGCCGGAGGAGGTATTGTGATAGGCTCATCTCCAGCTGAGGAGGTGGAGGAAGCACGCTGGAAGGCGGCTGCGGTCACAGAATCAGCATGGGGCTTCAGGACCGGTTTCTCAAACAAGGACCTACCAGAAAGAGGAGTGGAAATATATCCTGTTCCTGAGCATGGAGGAATAATTGATCACCTGAGTCCCGGCTTGATGGTTAAAGAAGGTGATTCTGGTTCCATAGTGAATTATCCGTGTGACATGATTGAAGGTTGCACTCTTCTAATCGATAACTTGGATTCTTTCACGCGTAATATTGCCGAGGTAATGTCTTCATTAGGTTCGGATGTAGTAATTGCAGATGGCAGAAAGTTCGACAAAGGTTCTATTTCCGATGCAGTTGATAAATTACTACTCAACACTAGTCCAGGTAGAATAATTCTAGGGCCCGGTCCATCGAGGCCTGAATCATATCCAGTAACGATGGAGATTGCTAGGAGAAGCGTCTCAGGAAATCTGATTATAGCTGGAAAACACATACCGGTCCTTGGGTTGTGCCT
>CAXHFZ010000217.1:0-2103 GCA_964016325.1 uncultured Candidatus Poseidoniales archaeon
ATCCTACTGAGTCTCGTGGGCTCGGAGATGTGTATAAGAGACAGACCTTGTACTCAGACTCTGGATCACCTTGTATCTCGTACTGAACTGTGATTCTCTCCCCAACCTCTATCCTCCCGACCCCCCAAGTAATGTGTGTACCTTCTCTCGCAGGCTCTTTGGTGTATGAAGAGTCGATATCGCCCGATAAAGAAGACTTAACTGATGAGTTCTCCAAAGAGAATGTCCCTGGTACGACATCATGAAGAGCGAGATCTTCTAGAGCGCTATCTGAATTATTCTGGAAAACTAGAAGGATTTCATATCTTCCTAGTCCTCCTGCAGGATACACTTCCTTACCAGTAGTGAAACCTCTTCGTTTGTGGACTACCGTTATCTGAGGGGGCCTGGTAACATCTCTTGTGGCGACTGGCCCGAATCTCTCTGAACTGAAGTCTGCTCTGGCCGGAGCTACTAGTGTACCATTATCTTTAGTAGGCTCACTAGCGTTAAGGGGATACTTGATGATCAGTTTTTTTCCTGGCTGGAGACCTAGTGGAGCGGACGTACCGACAGTGATTCTAAGTGCGTGACCTTGTCCATCTGGAGATATCATTTTCTCCTCTAATTGAGTTCCATTGACTACCTCAACTCTGTATTGATCTTCATTTAGCTCCGATGAACCCATCTCAATGGAAATCGACTCAGGAGAAGGGGGGGAAAATATTCCAGGTATGTCATCTAATAATCTCATGACATTGATTGTTGCCGAACCCTTATTCTCAACAGTAATTGTTGTCTCTACGTCTGAGCTAACATAAGTTCTAATTCTAGAGCGATCAAACTTCTTGAGTATTTCAGCATCCAATACTGTTAGTTTTTGTTCCTTGACAGTTATCTCTCCTCTTGACTCTGAGGATGCCCTAGGAAGTATTGAATATGAAAGCGTAGGGAATGTAAACCTGGGCTGGTCGTCGGATCTGACTGTTTTTACCATGGAATCCCAGCTTCCTTCCGGCGGTAATACGATTCTCAAATCAGAAGAGTCCAAAATTGGCTCTTCTCTGCCTGCCAAAACTACTGTAATGTCCGAAAGTGTCACAACAAATGATGACTTGTTCTCAAATACAAATTTGCTGTGCCAGACGCCCGGGCGATCGTCTTCAGTTGGGGTGACGAAGGGAGCAGCTCTACTTCTTGCTGAAATATTCTCGAAATTTACTCTCGACACTGTGTGGTCGGCCGAATATGTGGCAGTGACTTTCCCTGCTGGAATCTTGGTAATATCTCTCGTGGTTACCATGGGCAATAACTCTAGGGTTTTGCTCTGTCCAACGGAAAGTCTTCCAACAGACCATGTAATATCTGAACCATCAACTGAATATTCGGAACCCTCGGGTATGTCAAAATTATCGGAAAATGTCTTTATAACCTCAATACCTGAAAGGTTGACTGCTGAGATATTCTCAATTTTGATGATTACTGAAATTTCTTGTGGATCGTCAGAGTGGACTAACGAAAGACTGGCCTCTTGATCTCTTTCTGAATTGGTATCTACCCTCTCACTGAGAATCAGCATTCTTGGACCATTAGCGGTGTATGGAATGACCGTTTCCTCTGTTGCCTCCAGCTCTCTGATTGTAACCATGTTGTTTCCCAAATCTGTCGATTCAAATTCACTCAGAGACACCTCGATATCCCACGCTCTATCTTTACGACTAGAATTTCTGAGAATTAGTTCACCATCAATTGATTGGTTTCTTACAGAGCCATCTGGATTTACAGTAGAGGTTTCTATCTCACTTAGTGTGGCGTGTAGTTTGTCACCGGGTATAGAGTCCACCTCTAATGCCGGCCTAAGAGTTGATGATTGGATGGATTGGCTCTCTGTTGCTGGCGAGGATATAGCATTCAGACTATCCTCAATATCATCGGATTCGTCCCAATCCTCTAATTCTTGGGCAGACCTCTCTAAAGCCATTAAAGAGTCCTCAATACTTGTTTCTTCAGCATCAATATCAGGAAGTCCTTGTACAGGAAGAGGTGTTTTTAATTCATTATCAATAATTGATTCCTCGACCGGCTCGAAGCCGGGTGGCGGAGGCGGAGGGGGCGGTGACGATT
>CAXHFZ010000218.1:0-2092 GCA_964016325.1 uncultured Candidatus Poseidoniales archaeon
ATGGTTGGAACTCCAAGGGTGGTTGCTAGGTCGTATGCTAAGATTCTTGAATCATTTGAATGGGAGGAGGAGGTGCGAAATTCTCTTATCGTCAAGGAGCCCATTGGAGTAGTTGGGATGATAACACCATGGAATTTTCCACTTCATCAAATAGTGGGGAAGGTCGCACCTGCGCTGGCTTCTGGCTGTACAATGATACTGAAGCCATCCAAGGAGGCCCCACTAAATGCATTCATTCTTGCTGATATTATACACGATTGTGGAATTCCCAAGGGGGTTTTTAACCTGGTTTCTGGACATGGTAGAGAAATTGGGAAGGCAATTTCTTCGCATCCAGAAGTAGATATGGTGAGCTTTACCGGTTCAACTGCTGCCGGAATTAGTGTCTCAAAAGAGGCATCAGAAACAGTAAAGAGAGTGACTCTGGAGCTTGGCGGAAAGAGTGCAAATATTATCCTCGATGATGCAGACATGGCCAAGGCGGCTAAAATGTCGGTTTATTCTTGTTTCAACAATTCCGGACAGGAGTGTTCATCACTAAGCCGTCTCCTTATTCCATCTAGTCATCGTGAAGAGATAATGGAAGTGATTTCTAATACAATGGAGAGGTATTCCGTTGGCGATCCTATGGATGAGTCGATAAAGTGCGGACCAATGGTTTCTGAGAGTCAGCAGAAGTCTGTCAGCGGGTACATTTCCAAAGGCATCTCTGAAGGGGCGACTGTTATTTCTGGGGGCCTTGGGACGCCAGAGGGTGTTTCAAGAGGTTTCTATGTCAAGCCGACTGTTTTCGCGGACGTCACCAGGGAAATGACCATCTTCAGAGAGGAAATCTTCGGCCCCGTACTTTCGATAAGCACCTATGAGACAGAGGAAGAGGCGATAATCATGGCAAATGACTCTGAGTATGGCCTCTCAGGTGGTGTCTGGTCAGGAGATGAGGAGAGGGCTTTACGTGTAGCCATGGCAATGAGGACCGGCCAAGTTAGTATCAATGGAGGTGCTTTCAATATCAGTGCTCCATTTGGAGGATACAAGCTCTCTGGTAATGGCAGGGAGCTTGGCTCACATGGTCTGGAAGAGTTCCTTGAAGTCAAGGCCATCCAAAGATAAGGAAAAATTGGATTAATTTCCCACCCACTCAGCATTCTTACGTTCAAGAAATGCTTGAACTCCGATCTCCTTGTCTTCCGTATCAAAAAGAGCAACAAATTCTGATCTCTCGGTTAGCACACCCTCACTGAGTGGGAGTTCTAGTGACGCACGTATCGCCCTCTTTGCAACCTTGATTGTGTAGGGTGACTTCTTTGAGATGGTTGTTGCTAAATCCATAGTCGCATCCTCTAGTTCCTCTGGCATAACCACCTTATTCACCAACCCGATTTCAAGTGCATCTTTCGCGGTTATCATCTCTCCTGCTAAAACAATCTCCATTGCTTTACCATATCCTACAAGTCTGCAAAGTCTCTGTGTTCCGCCACCTCCTGGTATTAGTCCTAAATTTATCTCCGGCTGGCCAAACGTTGACCTGTCTGATGATATTCTGATATCACAGGATAACGCAAGTTCTGTTCCTCCTCCAAGAGCGAATCCATCAACCATGGCAATTGTGGGTTTAGATAAGTTCCAAATTGCCTCCCACGCGTTGTCCTCAAAAAAGGGCCTCACATCATCGGAGTTCTTACCTGAGAATTCCGAGATATCCGCACCGGCTGCAAATGAGTTAGGCTTCTTTCTCTTTCCTTCCGGAGGATCTAACGGTGGGGCACCTCTGATGATTACGCATCTTACTCTATCATCTGAATCTGCCCTTTTACACTGTTTTTTTATGGAAAGATGTATTTTTCCATTAAGAGCATTCAGTTTCTCAGGCCGATTTATAGTCCATACCGATACAACTCCTCCTGAGGGATTTGAGCCTTCAATCTCAACATCGTTTACCAATAATAAGTCGTCTTCCATGATTAGCGCAGGTATGGATGTGGTTTGAACGTATCATTGTCCATCTTCTGAATTAACAATTGGAGGGAGGGGCGGCATCCCTGGAGCTGTCTCTTATACACATCTCCGAGCCCACGAGACTCAGTAGGAT
>CAXHFZ010000219.1:0-2084 GCA_964016325.1 uncultured Candidatus Poseidoniales archaeon
CATCCCATGATTCATCATCAAAGCCGCATCCGCAGGAGTCGCAATACCTCCTGCTGAGAAGGTGACAACGGGTAATCGTTTATCTCGCACTACCTCGGAAACTACAGATTCTACCTCAGATCGGAGCTCTTCGACTCTTCCAAACGGGGTTGTTTTCGAGGGGAAATTAAATTTTGAGGCTTTCTTAACCCTTTCATATCCGTCCATTATAGATGAGATGAATTCTTCGTACTTATCGCTTTCCGAACTCTTACTAATTTCGCAGGCATACTCAATTTCTTTACTGACGAGAACAGCATGCTGCACTGCGCTGACAACGTTGCCTGTCCCCGCCTCTCCTTTTGTTCTGATCATCGCGGCTCCTTCGGCAATCCTTCTAACCGCCTCGCCTAGATTGGTACAGCCGCAGACAAAGGGAATTGTAAAATCGTTCTTGGGTATGTGAAAGAATGGATCTGCAGGTGTTAAGACTTCGGACTCGTCTATCATGTCAACCCCTAGTTGTTCCAATACGCGGGCTTCCTCACTGTGCCCAATTCTGGACTTGGCCATTACAGGGATGCTAGTAGTTTCTATTATTTCTTGAATCATCTGTGGGTGGCTCATCCTCGCAACTCCTCCCATGGCTCGAATATCTGCGGGAACTCTCTCCAATGCCATGACTGAAACTGCGCCTGCATCCTCAGCTATGTGTGCCTCTTCGGGTGTGACAACATCCATGATTACTCCTCCCTCTTGCATTTTGGCAAAACCCCTCTTCAAGAGCTCGGTTCCGTGACGCATCTTTGTTAGATCAAAGGCAGTGTTCATGTACATCGCTACAACAATCCATTCAAGAACCTATGTAATAATAATTTTTACATTTAGGCTAGAACAGGAGAGTCCCCTTCTGCAATCGGAAGGTCTGGAGCTTCCTCTTCATTTCTATCGAGCCAACTCTCGAACTCATCTGGCAAGTCAGTATCCGCAAAAATGGCCTCTACAGGGCACTCGGAGACACAGGCGGCACAATCAATACACTCGTCTGGGTCAATGACTAGGTAGTTGTCAGCTTCTCTGAACGCCTCAACCGGACAAACGGCAACACAATCTTGGTACTTGTGATCGACGCATGCTGAAGTCACTACGTGTGTCATGTTATCGCTCTTACTCCACAGCCAATACATTTGAACTCTTGCTCTTATTCACAATGAATAAACAACTATGTCATGCTTCTCAGTAAATCCGTAATAACATCCAGATGGTGCTCTCCGGGATAGGACTCAATCTTGAACACCCCTTTCACGAAAGCCTCACTTCTATCCTTAGAACAGATCTTGACTTCCCCCTTGACGAGTTTAGAAAGAGATATTCTCAAGTGCATATTCTTGTCATCGTCAATCCTTTTTTCAAGACCATCTGAGAGTAGATGCATTAGGGTTTCACCACCAACTCTAGCCAGGCTCTCTCTGGCTAATTTCTTTCTTTCGATCCTGACAATACCAATACTTATTGGAGGACCGTGAAATGACTTGTCTTTTTCCCAAACGACACAATCATCGACTCCTGACAACCACTCCAGAGATCTTTGAATTAGAGCCATATCATCTAGCTCGCACGCGTGTACCCTCCATTCAGCTCTGAGTATCCCCATATCTTTACGCAGGAATAGGCCATTCATAGTCACTTACCTGAATAGATATCATTGGGGCCTGTTTCAAATACTAAGTGTAGGTCGGAAGGGCGCAAGCGGGGAAGCCCCCGATGATGAGGTCGTTGTAATGGCAAAGGGAGCAAAGGCGAGAGCAGCGGCACGAAGGCAGAGAGATAAGTGGAAGTCCAAGAGATGGTTTTCCATAAGGGCTCCAAGAAATCCATGGTCATACAGAGTTATCGGTGAGACTTTGGCCGAAGAGCCAGAGATGCTAATCGGAAGAAATTATGAGATTATGCAGAACGAGCTTGATGGCGATTTCTCAAAAATGCATGTTAAAATAAAATTCAGAGTCTCTGATGTTTTGGGAAGCGATGCAATCACTGAATTCATTGGGCACCAGATGATGCAAGATCATGTCCGAAGGCAAGTAAGGCTGTCTCTTATACAC
>CAXHFZ010000220.1:0-2082 GCA_964016325.1 uncultured Candidatus Poseidoniales archaeon
TTCTTGGAACGACGAGCCATATCACTCGACCTCCTGTTGCCTTACTCTTCCACGCCCGGTTCTGCGAGGTGCGATATTTCCTACCTTCTTGCCGGGGGGCGTATTTCTACTGACTGAGTTAGGACCATGAACAGCCTGATGGTTACCGCCACCATGAGGGTGGTCTACTGGATTCATGGCCACACCCGATACAGTCGGGTACAGCTTTCCTCTAGCCTTGGCCCTGTAATGAGCAGCCCCTGCCTTCATCAGTGGTTTTTCGGTTCTGCCGTGACCCCCAAGTACGCCTATGGTTGCTCTGCAAGTGGAAAGTAGTTCCTTGATTCTGCCACTGGGTAATCTAATTCTCACTTTGTCTCCAGTTCTACTCTCAACTATTGCCGAATTTCCTCCTGATCTGGCGAATTTTCCACCATCTCCAGGTCGTGACTCGACATTGGACACCGGCGTGCCTTCAGGGATGCTGCCGAGAATTGTAACATTGCCGGGCCTTAGCTCAACATTTTCACCGAATGAAACTGGTTGACCTACTGAAATTCCCTCTGGAGCGGCCATATGCCCCTCTGTGCCATCATCAAATTTGATTCTAGCCAAGGGGGCTGTATGGGCAGGACTATGGATTAGACCGATTACCTCGCCAATCTTATCCTTAACTCTTGGGAGGTTATTGGCCGCTGGGAATCTATGACTAGATACCCTATTCTTAGGACTCGACCCCCGGCGTTGTGAACGTGTTCTCTTACCCATAATATCACCTCATCAGAAAGCACCCAGCTTGAGTGCTGCCTCCTCCGCATCGTAACCTTCGGCTAGACGCACAGAAGCGTGCTTGCCGGTGATTGTTATCCTTGTATTTACTTTGGCCACCTTAACGTCAAACAGCTCTTCGACTGCCCTTTTGATCTGAGCTTTGGTAGAGTCCCTGTGTACGATGAATTCTATTCTGTTGTTGTTCTGGAGAAATCCGATGTCTGGATCTGCGACCCTTCTAGCTTCAAGAGTCTTCTCGGTAATCCAAGGCATCAAAATAATATCGAACGGGTCTGTCATATATTCACCTCATTGCCTCTATTGCTTGCTTGGTCCAAACTGTCAGTCTTCCGGGATCTCCTCCTGGAGCTAGGTCTTCTGCACAAAGATCCTTGGCAATAACAACATCTACCCCTGGAACGTTGGAAGCCGCCTTGTGGAGGCCATCTCTGTTAGAAACCACCAGAAGGACAGACTTCGGCGTTCTCGTCCTTCTTCCCCTCATGGTTCCTTTACCAGCTCTGATAGTTTTTCCGGACTTGGCTCTTGTCAAATCCTCCCCGAGACCTATGCCCTCCATCATTGCAATGAACTTTCTAGTAGAATACTGAAGTGGAATAGATTCGACATCATACTTTTCATCAGATCCCTGTCTAGACTCAATGTAGCCATCGATGATAATTGGGAAATTAGTACCTTCATCGAATCTGTGGCCCCTCGCAGCAACAATTTCAGGATCTGCAGAAGCCGCGATTGCGGAATCTCTCGCTGCCGTTTTCTGTTTGGAGTTTAGTTTCTGTGACCAGTCTTTGTCGACTTTTGGACCATGCGCACGGCGTCCGCCACGTGTGTGGGGATTTTGAGCACCGGTTCTTTGACCGGTCTTCCTCATAATCCTAGATACGCCTCTTCCCTTGCCCCACCATTCCACAGAGTGTTTCATTCCTGGTTGTGGTGCTTTCTTTCCGTTGTGCTCCCTGTGGCCGTATGGCTGGCGTCGATTTGCCCTAGAGGAGTGAACTGCAGAGCGGATGAGATCCATACGGATATCTGATGAGAAGGCGTCCGGTAGACTGACTGCCTTTCCTTGCTTGGCCTCTACAGAGAAAGACTCAGCAAGTAATCCGGCATCCAGCTCCTCTTGATCTACAGAGTTGACCAAATCGTAAACCTTTACCTTCAACTTCAGACCCCCTGTTTGCTTGATGTACTAACATATGTTAGAACGACTTCTTGATTATCTGATCTTGGCCTTATTGGATCCCTAAATCTGAGCATCCTCTTGGATCTGTCTCTTATACACATCTGACGCTGCCGACGAATGACGTCGTG
>CAXHFZ010000221.1:0-2077 GCA_964016325.1 uncultured Candidatus Poseidoniales archaeon
TCTACACGACGTCATTCGTCGGCAGCGTCAGATGTGTATAAGAGACAGTCTATCGGGGAATTGGGAATAATTCCCACCACTTCTGTTATGTACAATCCGCAAATACTCGACACTAGAAGTAGGGCCTCGATAATCAATGCTCTAATTGATATGAATTACGATATGTATCTTGAAAACTACTCTCGTCCGGGAATGGGGACATACACTGGTTGCTATGATATTTCAGTGCACAAGGTATTCCATGAAATACCTAAGGAGAGCTGTGGAGATGAGATCTTGAAGAATGTTCTCGGTGGCTCAGGGGTTGCTAGAGCCACTTCACAGGGGCACTTGGGGCAATTCTCAGATGATTTGATGTCTGTTCCGGGAGCCTTCGAGGCTCTAGAGGGCCACCTCACGAATGTCGAATCAGAATAGGTCTCACAATCTTAAATCCATCAATACCATATATGGGTTTAGGAGCGCCTAAATCTGTATTGAGGGGGCAGTATGCGAATTGATGACGATTTGGATGAGCCATTATTGGTTTTGAAGGATGTAGCAATAGGCTACGACTCTTCGGCATCACTGGTCAATATTCCCAATCTAGAGGTTTTCCCAGGAGAGATAGTAGCAATCGCCGGACCGTCAGGAATAGGAAAATCTACGCTACTAAGAACAATCGCTGGCCTAGTTAGTCCCATATCCGGCCAGTTAGAAGTATGTGGGACTATACTGCCAGAGGCCCCTCCTCGTGGTCATCTCGGGTACATACCACAGAAATTAGGCCTAGTTAGGCATGCCAGTGTGAGGCACAACGTAGGATTGGGTGCTCGTGCCGGAATTAAAGCTAGTTATGGTTCATTGCTAACTCCATTTGATCTAATAGTGGATATTTTTGAAACTTGGAGACAGAGAAAGCAGAGATCTACTGAGGCCATTGACATCATGGGACTCAGTGAGAAATCTACTGAACCAATCAGAAGACTGTCCGGAGGTCAACAGAGGAGAGTGGCAACAGCACGAACTCTGGCTCAGAGGCCAAAGCTGATTCTCGCAGATGAATTCCTCAGTGAGTTGGACGAGGAGACACTGAACTCCGTTTTGGAAGCGGTCACCAATTATGTGAGGGAAAGTAAAGCCGCATTGATTGTTGTTGAGCACGATATATCCAGAGCCAAGATGATGGCGGATAAGCTACTAGTCATTGACGATGGTAGGATAAATCCGTTCGTCAAGGGTACGAAAGCCATGGAAGTGAACATATGAAGGCCGCGATTGATGGTAAAGTCATATCCAGCACATTCGTGATTTTACTAATACTCGCCTTCTTGGTTTTGAATGGAATGGTGAGCGATTGGGGCAGACTGTCAGGAGGCTTCAGCAATCTGAAAAACTTCTTTTATCAGTCACTTTGGCCTCCTGACTGGAGTGTTCTCGAGCCACAAGTGTACCCAGTATGCACTGCCAGGTATCCCTTTGAGTTCACCTGCTCTACCGCATGGATAGGAGTCATAGAGACAATCAAAATAGCGTTTGTAGCCACAGTGTTCGGGATGGCTCTGTCTTTGCCACTATCCCTGGCAGCCGCCCGAAACCTCAGTCCGAGATGGCTATCATACTCGACAAGATTTGTCCTATCCGCATTTAGGAGCTTACCTAGCCTTATCTGGGCCATATTCTTCGTCATTCTAATTGGTATGGGTCCACTTTCGGGAGTTCTTGCAATGACTGTGTATACTGTGGGATACTTGGGTAAACTTTGGTATGAGGCAATGGAGGGCCTCAACAAGACTCCATTGGAAGCAGCTCAAGCAATGGGTTTGAACAAGTATGAGACAGCCCTTAATGTGGTAGTTCCAGAATCAGCAAACGACCTCATCTCCCACTCAATATTTCTTTTCGAATACAACTTCAGATCCGGGACAATTATTGGCATCGTTGGGGCAGGAGGAATTGGTTATTACATCGACTTGTACCTGAGATTCCTACAATACGACAAGGTCGTAGCTTATCTTTTGATAATCTTCCTTGTGGTCCTAATTATTGACTTCCTTTCGATATATGCAAGGTCTTTCTTCAATGAGGAAGACGATCT
>CAXHFZ010000223.1:0-2036 GCA_964016325.1 uncultured Candidatus Poseidoniales archaeon
CACGACGTCATTCGTCGGCAGCGTCAGATGTGTATAAGAGACAGGGAAATTCATTCCTGAGGGAACAAGTTTCCTCTGACGTCTCAAGGAATAGGATTAGCGAGAAATTATCGGTTGTGGACTCTATTCTCAAGGATAGTAAGAACTAGAGAACTTGGAAGAATCCAAACCTTGGCTCAATTATTGTGCCATCCACATCCCTCATGCCCTCAAGTGCGTCCTCCGCTTCTTCCCTTGAGAATCCAGATTGAACGCATGATAGTATGATCGCGTCATACTCAGCACCCTCTCCTCCGTCTGCTGACTTTATTGCGCTGATTATCGTAGAAGAAATATCGCCTACTGGCTCTATTGGAGCTTGGACTGTAGGCTGTTCTGGAGACCCGGGAGTTTCGTTGGCCGCGGGCGCGTTGACAGGAGAAGCTTCAGCCATACTGGATCTCCCAGAGGCTATCGATAGTGCCTGCAAGACTCCTACCTTGTAGTTCTCAGAGTCAAAATCTGGATAATGAGACCTAGCCTGGGCCATACCATTAACCAGATCCGAGGGAACTCCGGCTCCCTCCAGAGAATCGGGAGAGGGCTCTACGCCAGATGAGTCATCATACGCCTTTATCCTCCTCAGAGTAGCTTCCGCTGCTTCAACTAGCCATCGCGAGTACCTCTCTTTGTCTATTATGGCAATTTGCTCGACCCTCAGGGATGTGAACACTCCTCCGTCCTCGGTCTCAAACCACCTTGACTTGCCAACCAGTGCCATTAGAAATCTATCTCCAGACTCAAACCTAGCAAGAAGCTCTTCAGCCTCGGCATGCATCTCATCTTGGAATGGAGCGATGTTGAATACGTGGTTGCCAGTTGGGTCCCTGATATGACCGGAGTAACTTGGTCCACTGTCACCGTCTCTTCTCTCCATCCTGTCTATCACGCCTGCAACTAGAGCCCTGTTCACCCTAGCTCCTAACTTGGTTATGACGAAGGAGGGGTCATATTCCCCTACCCCCATCTCAGTCAAGGAAGCGTCTGAATATTCCTGGGCCAGCATCCTGATTGCACTCTGCCTGACTCTCCTCTGTGCTTCAATCACATTGCCACCTCCCACTTTTGGATAACCATCTCAGCTGCTTTGGAAGCATCCAATCCGTCATCTTGCACACTGTCTGCGAGAAGCATCGCTCCTTGGTCATCGATTAGGGCGAGTCCATTGACTGATACCCCCCTTCCCAGTGATTTCTCCCTCACTGACATAAGAAATGCCTCTTGGCCTTCTTTGGAGATTGTTTCTGCTACCTCATCTTGAGTCATTCCCAGGAACTTCTCTGCTGGGTCCTTAGAGAGCAGAAGAGATACATTGGAAACTCCATCATCAAGAACCATCCTGATTCGTAAATCCTCTTCCCCTCTCTGAGGTCCGCAATCTACGCAATTTCCGTCTCTGAGCCTCTTCCTGCACTTTCTATTCCTGTCTGGTAGTTGGACAGGGCACCTCTCAATTATTCCAGAGTCTCCGGTTACTAGGACTATTGTCCCGTTGGTTCTGACCCCTCTTCTGGTCCCCCCTTCTACTAGTTCGGTGAGTCCCACATCCACCCAGTGATCTTCGGGGTCTATCCTATCCCACGCGGGGCTCTCCAAGCTAGTTGCCTGAGTGATTTCGTCTATTACGAGGTCTGGGGAGCCCTGCCATGACTGAACCCTTGCCTCAGTCAGATGGATGAAATCCCCTGGCTTAGGATCAAAGTCGCACCAAGCTGTCAGCCTGCACCTCCCGGTTGGATCCATAACATCGCCACTCCTGACGACTCTCTCTGAACCATCTTTGGAGGTGAACGTTCTCTGGTACCATGATTCTACCTGAAGCGTAATCTCAACATCCCTCATGCCATTTCTCAGACCCGATATGTTACTCCTGGTGGCTGGTGCCAAATCCTCCAAACTAGCAAAGGAGTTGTCATGGAATACCTCCACCCTGGATGAGTCGCTGATATTCACCTCGGGCGTATCTCTGAATCTTCTAATGGACGCTCCCTCAATCT
>CAXHFZ010000224.1:0-2019 GCA_964016325.1 uncultured Candidatus Poseidoniales archaeon
CCTCTGAACGCGTCATCATCCCCCGTTGATACAGACAACGATGGCACCTGTGACTTCTTGGATACGGATGACGACAATGATTCAGTAATGGACGTAGATGACGATCTTCCCGAGGACCCGAATGAATCGAAAGACACTGACGGCGATGGAATAGGCAATAATGCGGACCTGGATGACGACAATGATGGTTGGTCGGACTCTTCCGAACTGCTGTGCGATTCCTCTCCCCTTTCAGAACAGTCGGTGCCTGAGGATACAGACATGGATGGGGATTGTGACTTGTTGGACGCGGATGATGATAACGATGGAGTCCCGGACATCAGGGATGTTTTCCCTGAGGATCCGGACGAATGGGAGGATCGGAATAACGATGGTTTAGGCGACAACGGTAACCCACTATCATTGGTCGATAACATGAAGCTGAGCCCTGTGCTATCAGCTCTGGCAATTTTCGTTCTACTCGGTATCATAGGCGCGTTGATGTACTCAAGAATAATCTCAAGGGAAGGGTCAAACCTAATCTCGGATATTATATCGGATAGGCACGATTCGACAGAAGGTCCAGAACCAAAACATCCTCGCATCGAAAACCCCGCCCCTCCAGTCCCCCCCGGCTTCGAAGAGGAGTCCAGAACCGTGCCAGAATTTGCCAAGTCATGGGAAGACCTTCCACCTGGTGGCCAATACACCCAGACTGTCCCGATGAGATACGAAGGAGAGGATTGTGGAATTTGGGTACAAAATGAAGATGAGAGTTGGGTGAAAAAGTGAGTTATTTTTTACTAAATTTGATCACATTTACCGTCTTCAATTGAATTTTGTGTCTTCAGGCCACGAACACACCCTTAAAGGGTGACAAATCAATATAATTATTCAGAGGAGCATCTAACGGTATTGTTATATCATTCACATCTTCTCATGAATGCCAGTGACGCCCATGCGAAGCGATGTAGCCCGTTCGATTGCCCTAGTAATGCTAATGATTGTCTCGGTACAAATGCCGATGTTTGATAACGCGGAAGAACCCGTGGAATTGAAGGAAGAGCCCCCAATAGAGATGGTGGCTCAAAACCCCTGTCAGGGCTATGACGCCTGTCTCGGCTATGATGCCGGAGGCTATAACGCTAGGAACGAGATCTGCCCAGGAGGTTCGGGCACTTGCGCAGTTGCAAACCTTACCTCATACGTGGATTACGGTTCCGGGTCGACCACTACCACGTTCTACGGCTACATGGACGGATTCGGGTCCGCAACAAGCGGTCTTGACGACGATGACGTGTACACAATGTGGGTACCCTGGGGCTACGGGGTCAACGTCACAGTATCATGGAACCACACCTTCACAATGATGTACGGAGCAATAGGTGCTAGTGGGCTATCAGGCACCTATGGTGGTTACGATTCCTCTGGATACGGATCCAGCGGATCATTCACCCTTTCAACACTGGGAACCGCTGTCAGTGGCTCAGCACTGGACATCTACTTGGACTGCTACAGTAGCTATTGCAAGACCACCTCAGGATATGTGAGCGACTACAGGATGGACATAGAGACATGGCCGTCAGACGGAGGAAACTACGGAGATACCACATCACAATACGGCACCGGGACCTCCACATGGGACGATGGGCGTACCTACGTGGGAATGTGCGGACAGTACGGTGGATCCTTCTGTGAAGTCCAGCGGGGCTCCGGAGGAAACGGTAACGACCAAGGTACCAAGACTATTGCTCTTGGGGAGTCCTTCGGCCTATTCTTCAACCACGATAACTACGCAAACAGTGAGTCCTCGATTACAGTGTCCTGCAGTTCAGGCGCTTCATACTCTAACGCGAGATACAGCGGCACCGTATCATCTGTAGACGCCTCTGGCGTCTATGCAACAAGCTTCACCGGCCCAGATGTATGTACAGCCACAACTACCGACTCGCTTTCAGATGGCGGATACGAGGTTTACTGGGCAGGATTGACACCGCCAGTTAGCGGACTGCTAGAAACCACTCTCGCAAATCCAACCGT
>CAXHFZ010000225.1:0-2004 GCA_964016325.1 uncultured Candidatus Poseidoniales archaeon
TCCCAAAGTCTGTTGTTAGCTTCATGATCGAGAAGGGCTATCTGAGGAGACTCGCATTTCTCGGAGAGGGGGGTGAACCAGTTGGATGATCACCAATCTCCCTCAAATGTACACGAAGGCTCGCAGTAGTCTACTAGGACTCCAGAAATCAAGTAGCCATACGCCATCATCTTTGCCTCCGGAACCTCAAGAACCAGATTATGGGCTAGAGAGTGATGCCACATTGGGCCATTCGTGTTTCCAGTCGGAAGCGCTGGGAATTCTCCATCGAAGTAAGCCGCAGACGAGCCATTAATTGGCCCATCCACAACATCGACGCCAAATGGGTGATATGCTGACCCAGTCACTACTGGGACGTCACCAGTCCTCACGGCCCTATCTGCAGAAAGAGTCGTAACCTGGGCGTCCATCATAGATGTGAGATAGAACATATCGAATGGCTTCAAAATATCTTCATACCCAGTCTCTCTGAATGGCAGGTACGTCTCTCCATCTGTAGAGTCCCAAATTGACTGTAGGAGGGCTATTGCCACTGCTCTATCAAGTCTTGATGGGAGTGAAACATCACTTGAAAGAAGCTGATAGAATGTAGATGGGAACTCTTCTGAGCCATAGTGAGTAGATCTTTCCACCTGATGAGTGAATGAAGTCCCGCCAACCCAAAGTACGCCCCATTCAAGCTCGGGTATGAATGCCAAGAGTGATGGCCCCCTCAGACCGCCAAGAGATATCCCGATGTAATTCACTGTTTCCACATCAATCATGTTGGTTCCATTATGCTTGAATTCCATTGACTCAGAACATACTCCAGTTATCGTTCTGACCATCGATATATGATTGATAACCGCCTGCATTTGCCTTTCCTGCTGATACTGGAATTCTTTGAGGTCTAGTAATGCAAATGTCATGGCATCTTGATCTCCATCAGAACTCCATCCCTTGAAATCCGTAGCGATAACGACAGTACCGTACTCATTTGCAATAGATCCGGCGCTCCTGACATATGATGAACCACTACCGAAAAGCCCGTGACCAAACACAGTCAGAGGCCCCGATGTGTTGTTCTCTGCGAGAGATTTTGGGATTAGCATTGAGAAATCGACCTCTCTATTCTCAACGAACTGAGGATCTCCGGATTCTCCCCTCATCAGAGGCGATCTTGCATACTCATTTTCCATGTAGTGGGGCGTAGTAAATGTGCCCCGTATCAGCCTTAGTGAGTTTCCATCATCACCGTAATTCTCAACAACCTCTGTAATGTTACAGCCGATACCACTCTCGCCCAACCTCTGCTCTGCGTCATCCCTCATCATTACTATATCTCTCAAAATTGAATCTGTTGAAGCAGTGTGGAACCACCAGGCGGCCTGGAGAGAATCTCTCTCAAATCCTAAGGAATCTAGACTTGAGAACATCTCCTCATAGGATTCTCGCTGTTCTTCAATGCCTTCATAATTTGTCTCGACATTGTCTCTCAGCGCCCTAAATCCATCGTGTGGATCAATCTCATTACCCTCCGTATCTAGAAGTCCTCTAAGTCCAATAGCGTAAGAGGCATTATGATCCAAACCCTCTATTGTCCTTAGGAATAGTAAAGTTTCCTCTCCCTCCTGAGCCCTCGCGTCGACCTCGATCCAGTGGAAGACCTTCTGTCCTGTATCCATATTGAGAAGAACACTCCCATGACTCTCCGTTATCGATTTCTCGATATCAAATTGGGTAGCCATTCCAGTAATATTAGGGACTTCATCAAATGCAGTGAAAATCTGAGTCGAGGGGCTAAAGCCATCAAGCCTGTCTAATATCACCATATTGTCACTAACTGCCGATCTTGAATCAGGTATCGCCTGTCCGTCTATACTAAGGCTGTAACCGGTATCTTGAGAGTTATCCACAGACAGGAATGCTCCCGAGGGGAATGGTAGCATACAATGGATTTGGTTGGTATCGTCGCAGTAATCATTGCCTTCAAGCTCAATAATCTCTTCAGGAGCGGACCCTGGA
>CAXHFZ010000226.1:0-1993 GCA_964016325.1 uncultured Candidatus Poseidoniales archaeon
TACTGATGCTATCTCCAATTCCAGTAATTAGCGACTTTGGAATAGTGAGTTCCATCGCCGTAGCATTTTCATTAATTCTTTCTCTGATTGTCCTACCAGTTCTACTCGCTGCTGAGGTCAGGACATCGAACGGATCTTAATTTGGATTTCCAATCAATTCGGCTATTTTTGACATATTCAATCCTTGCTCTCTCGCCACTAGGGAAAGTGCCATCCAGAGAGTGACTGGACCTAGCGCCCTCCTCTTTCTTTGTGCGCGTCTGACGACCTCTTTCATCGGCAACCCTGATTCTTCCGAAATCCATGCAATCATTGGCTTTATACTTGCTTCGGCCCAATCTGGTGGATACTTTTGATTGGCGACAACCTCAATCTGTGATGAGACATCTTTCTCAGGAATGAGTTTGTGAGATTGTTGAACGGTTTTGACGACAAGTTCTGGGGGGCTTAACAAACTCCTTATTATCGGGTTCCATCCAAACGGAGGATCCAAGGGCATAACATTACGGTTTGGGGATAGTCTTCCGTCGGAATTTGTCAGCCATCCTGTTTCACATAATTTTTGTATTATTTGATGAGCTAACGCCGGGTCCATCCACTGCATATCAAGGGTCCATATTCTAACCAGTTCATCAAAGGGTAGCTCATCAGTGGTAGAATTGGAAAATGTCTCATGGATAATCCTCCTTATCTCCTCATCTATACTCCCCATGTGAAGAACTGTCGGGCCACCAGTGAATAGGATTTTGCAGAATAAACATATTGGCACTCAATTGAATAGGGACGAGGTAGTGCGGCGATTGAGTCCCATGGCCAGGGAATACATAGCCAGAGATCCACGAACTGGTAGAGCGCTCAGGAAATCGAGTGCCAAAGAAGACTCTGACATCCGGGGACTTCTTCCGATATCTGGAACTTGGGAGGTTATCCCTAGGTCAGATATCTTAAAGTTGGCATCGGGGGAGTTAGAGATGTTAGATCTACCAAGAACCTCAGGTGGCGGTTTTGCGAGGAGGAAGGATGGCATTAGGGCCTTGAGTCGTGTTTTTGAAGGCGATATTGAAACTGCTCATAGTATTCTCCTAGATTGCCTAGATGATGATAATGACTCTATTAGAGCCACGGCTTTAGAGAGTATGCCCTCATTCTCTTTGAGGAAACATGAGGGGCTAATCAGGTGCCTTTCTGACAGATTAATGGACGATTCTAACGAAGTTAGAGAGGAGGCAATGAATTCCCTCGTCAAAATGGCACCTATTTTTCCGTCCGGCTGTGAAGAAGTTCTGAGAAGGGAGCTTAGGCATGAAGTAGAGAAACATCGAAAGAGCGCCTTCGCTGCTTTGAAATCAACATCCCAGAGATGGGCGGAAACAGGGTGCCTTCACATTGATGAGCTGATTCGCGAGGAAGACGTCGACCTTCGAAGGAGAGCCTCCTCGATTCTAAGAGTACTGGCCACCAAAGGAGGTGCTGAAGGATGGGACCTAATAGGATGGTGCTTGGAAGATGAGGATGCTGAAGTCAGGAGGAGGGCATCAAAGACACTTAACTCTCTGGCAGGAGTGGAACCGCGAATTGCGGCTATTCTGGTGGAGGTTGCGATGTCTGATGATGATGCAACGGTCAGAAAATCGGCCATAGGTGCTCTAAAGAAGCTGAACATGGAAAGTCCAAGAGTTTCAAGGATGGTAATAGATGGGGCACGTGACAGGGACTATGATCTGAGGAAAGCCTGCATAGGGCTTCTCTCAATAATTTTGAGTGGTACTGAATTGAGAGAAACTGCCAAAGAGCTACTGCGTCAGGAGACTCGGATGGACTTGAGAAAGAGGCTTGAGTCGCTATCCACCGACTTGGAGATGGAGGGAACCGAGGAACAGAAGAATAGCTTTTTAGCACCTCTGGAAAATATACCAGATGATGAGGAAAATGCTTCAGACCCAAAGATCTGTCTCTTATACACATCTGACGCTGCCGACGAATGACGTCGTGG
>CAXHFZ010000227.1:0-1956 GCA_964016325.1 uncultured Candidatus Poseidoniales archaeon
TACTGAGTCTCGTGGGCTCGGAGATGTGTATAAGAGACAGTCTTGTAACTGTGGACGCAAACCGAGAATCTATGGCCTTAGAGAGCCCTTTCTTGATCAGTAGATCCTCAATTGGGGATAGGCAATCCATGGGTGGTTTCAGAAGCTTAACAGTCTGAAACGCCGCAACCATCTTCTTCGCTTCCTCTGCTTTTATCCTCTTTGGGGTTCTGCCTTCCTCCACCTCTGCTTTAGCTAAAATTTCCTTAGCCGCCCTAGGACTGACTCCCGAGAAATTATGCTTTAGGAATGAAGTCATCCTCCTGTCATTGGCTTCTCTGAGCATTCTTTGCAATGTGCCGAGTTGTATCCCATGCGGGTGCGGCTTGATTTCCTCGACTACCCGGGGTAGTTTATTGCTGGTCCTAATCCAGTTACCCTCTTCAACAACAGAGCCTTCTTTGTCATACACAATAAGTGATATCGAAGCATGAGGATTGACAATAGACGTCATTCTAAGATATTGATAGACAGACTTCCTCCCTCTCTGATACTTCGCCTTCATTTGTGTCCTTATCCTGAGCCCATGGGATATCTCATTTCCAGTTTTATCGTCTATCCATATGTCTCTCCTCTCCCCGGATTTGATCGCCTTATTCTTCTTGGTGTCCACACCAAGGTCAACATATACCGCCGAAGAGTCACTTTTAATCTTCGAAACTACATGAGTTTTAGAGCCTGTAGTCAACTGACTATACATCACGACCCCAGTTATTCCTATTCCTTGTTGGCCTCTTGTCTGTCTGATGGCATGAAACCTAGAACCGAGGAGGAATTTACCAAACACATTCTCTATTGCATCTCTTGGTATACCTGGGCCGTTATCTTGTGTGGTTAATTCCAGCTCATCTCCTTTCGTCCGCCTTATCTCTACTCTGATATCGGGTAGGATACGAGCCTCCTCACATGCATCCAGAGAATTGTCAACAGACTCCTTCACTGCAGTAATTACCGCCCTCGGAAGGGTATCGAAGCCAAGGAAATGTTTGTTCTTCTCAAAGAACTCACTCACTGATATCTGCTTTTGTTTACTAGAAATTTCCTCTGCCTCATTCATGCGAATCCCCCCCTCAGGTCCTCCCAATTCCCTGATGGAACGGGGCCTGCTTGTGGTTGCACAGCCCCGCACACTGATACCTATTGAATGATACTGACTTCGAAATCCTGAAAACCCCTTTTTCCACCATCAAAACATTCTCCAGATTGATGATGAATTACACCACCTTATATGCGTTGAAAGATATTTGATACAGTCTTTCATTAACTAAACTTGAATCCGGGAGAATATGAATAACAGAGTTGTAACTATGACAGTGTTGGTAATCGCCAGTATTTTGGCATCACCAGTTGTTGTCGCAGACGATACTCAGGACATACCAACGAACGCACAGAACACAGGAGTGCACGACTCTCTCGTGGCAGCGCTCTCGCATGCGGGGCTCGTTTCCGCCCTGCAGGCAGACGGCCCATTCACGGTCTTCGCACCAACCGACGATGCATTTGCCGCCGCAGGAATCGATCTCTCCACATTCGACACTGACGAGGAGAATGCGACCCTCACTGACATTCTGCTATATCATGTAATAAGCGGCGCGGTTGCATCTTCAGACGTCACTGACGGATTGTCTGTGGAATCACTCAATGGTGACGATGTCTCATTCACAGTATCCGGGGGGTCAGTCATGGTAAATGACGCAACAGTCACATCAGCAGATGTTATGGCTTCGAACGGAATAATCCACGTAATCGACAAGGTAATGATGCCTCCAGCTGACTTAGGAGACATACCAACAGTAGCCCAGGGAACTGGAATCCACACATCCTTGGTTACCGCAGTAGTTCAGGCCGAGCTCCTGACAACACTGCAGGGTGACGGACCATTCACGGTCTTCGCACCAACCGACGATGCATTCGCAG
>CAXHFZ010000228.1:0-1954 GCA_964016325.1 uncultured Candidatus Poseidoniales archaeon
GTTCGAGCCGGCTACACCTTCCATTTTTCAACATCTGGGAGCTACATGGTCACTCCGAGCATGGACATCGTGGACCTGATCGAGCGTGGTGGACTGTACTGGCTCAAATATCAAAGAGCCATCGTACCCGCAGCCCACCATGCCGCTCCCGACGCTAAGTTCGTTATGAGCGATGCCGCCAGTTTTGCGGCCCAGTCTAAGTTTCGTCCTGCCACAGTTGTAGACGACGACGACCCCTGTATATGTACATTGCTAGAGGAGCCAAGCTCGTTGCTCCCAGATGTAACATCTCTCTCTTGCACATGCTCTCCAGGAAGTCTTGACTTATCAACACCTGGAGCTTTCGCCGGAACCTCCCGTTGCGGGCGCAGCCCCGCCTACGCAGGAGGCACAGTTCCTTTGCCCCTTATGCATCGTCGCCTCGCCCATTTTAATCTCGACTACGTCAAAGCGGCGTGCGACCGAGAGGGCTCTGGCGTTACGGTGACGGGGCACACTAAGAACTGCAACTGTGACGCGTGTCGCGAAGCGAAGCAAACCCGAGCCTCCATTCCAAAGGTTCGGGAGACGCCCAGCACCGCCACACGTCCCTTCCAGCACATCTACTCGGATGTCAAGGGGAAAATCGCCACAGCTGATTTCTGGGGGCGCCGTTACTTCATCACCTTCACGTGTGAAGTAGCGTCAGATGTGTATAAGAGACAGATGCGCAAAAAGTCGGAAGCGAAGACCAAATTTCTCTCGTTTTTAGAATGGGTCAGGCAGCAGTCTGACTCAGACGGCAAAGCCTATCGAGTCCACCAATTGCGGACCGATGGCGGCGGTGAGTACACCGCCAATGAGAAGGCAGTAATACTGTCAGAGTTTTCCAAACTATGTAAGGATGGAAAAGCAAATTTGCAAGGAAGGGAGATCCGCCACACCAAGACCTCAGCACACACCCCCCAGCAGAATGGCATTAGTGAGCGCCTCAATCGCACTCTCGCCAACGCTGCACGGACGTCTTTAATTGACATGGGTTTGTCGCATATGTTTTGGTCATTGGCCATCGCCCACGCTGTGTGGACCCGTAATCGGATTGGTCATTCTCACCTTTCCAAAAACGAGTCTCCGTATCAAATCCTTCACAAACAGGCCCCCAAGCTCAATATGGCAAGAGTCTTCGGGAGCTGGTGTTGGAAATTTGACCACATGGCCAAAGGATTTCAAAAGAAGTCCGACCGTCAGATCTTCGTAGGGTACTCGAACGATCGAAAGGGTTGGTTGTGTTTTGACACTACAACTTTTCGAGTCACAACATCTGTTCATCTCACGTTTGATGAAGACTTCAACAACAGGAGGAACGCTCTTATCTCCTACGATAAGCATCTTGAGGCCGGCGCCCATGGCGTCTCCCCAGATGAAAAGCGCACCTTGAAGCTCGTCCGCGAGCTCTACCGCCCCTCTAATGGGGACCTCTTGGTTGAAACGTTCGATGCAGCCCCCGAAGGCAGGGGAATGACGCGCGAGGCTGAGGACGGAGGAAAGAAACAAGCTGTCGTTCCAGCTGACTCCGACCGCCAGGAAGCCCGCCGCCAGCGCCCAAGGGCGCACAAAAAAGACACGCGCGCTACACAGCGCCAACCACGTATTGCGGACCCAGTTTCCGCCGTGGACAGGGAAGAGGAGAGCGATCCAGATGAATCTGACGCTCACGGCATTGAAAACCGTGAACCTGCCCCAGTAGAGCAGGTCATCCCTCCCACAGATGTCGATCTCGTCCATATTCCACAACGCCGTCTCCCGGTAGGTCGCGTTCAACCGATCACCGATGACGAAGTGGAAGCCTTGGAACGGATATTTAAAGTTGACTGGCCTATCTCCTTTATCGAGAAAAACCCGAAGCGAAAGGGGACCGATTCTCATACACCTGTCTCTTATACACATCTCCGAGCCCACGAGACTCAGTAGGATC
>CAXHFZ010000229.1:0-1949 GCA_964016325.1 uncultured Candidatus Poseidoniales archaeon
GTTCGAGAGGGACTCCGCAGATCTGTTGATGGGACTTCCGGTTGGATTTTCAGATTTAGCCCTGGGAACTAAAATAGAAATTCCC
This sequence comes from uncultured Candidatus Poseidoniales archaeon, assembly GCA_964016325.1. GTDB lineage: Archaea > Thermoplasmatota > Poseidoniia > Poseidoniales > Thalassarchaeaceae > MGIIb-O5. The sequence goes on from CAXHFZ010000229.1 coordinate 86, forward strand.
CATATCGATGGAGAGAATCTCGTGGTAAAGATAGATGCAGGTTCTCAACCAGGGGATACAATTGAAATTAGAGGCAGAGGCTTACCTTTGCAAGGGAGCAAAAGAAGAGGTTCAGTAATGATTGTTCTGAAACTAGATATGCCAAGAAAACTCTCTAGAAATGAAAAAAAGAGAATTTCGTCATTGTCAGACATTCTTGGTTCGGATCATGATGGCATAGAAGATAGAATCAGGGAAGAGGCAACAAAGAGAAGAAATTGAGCTATTCCCCATCAAAGGAAATAGCCTCTCTGGGAACGGCAGCCAACGGCCTCCCGTCAACTAGGCCCGAAATTTCCAATTCTATCAAAGACGGATCTCCACTAATTTCTAAACTTAGGAATCTCTTGGTCTCTGGACTCAATGTATCCAAGAAAATCTCGTTATTTTCAAACACATGCTCAGGACTAACTTTCGCAATAGAGGCAGTTGAGCCCTCTGGGGAGCTGACACTAAGTGCTGTTAGTTCCCACTTATGTTGAAAGGTTCTGATGCCTATAATCAGGAATCTACTCTCAGGAATAACCCAGCTACAAATCTCAATTTGTTCGGTCATATGTCTCAGTGACGGTTTTCCCAAGTCATACAGGGCCTCATCCCAAGAGCTGTCTCCCAACATACTCAGTGCCTTCACAATACCTTCAATATCTTCCTCTAAATTTTCACCCTCTGGAGACAGCCTCTCTCTAAGTAGCTCGAGCTTCTTAATTCCATGAATCTCAAAACCAGTCATAGTATTTCTTCTCTCCAATAACAGTGATCTATTCCACCACAAGACAACTGCAAGGGGAAGTAACATCAACCCACCTATTAGTACATAGAAATTAGTGAATAGGTGAGAAAGGTCACGATATTCTCCTTCATCTGGAATATTCTCGCCCAGGTAGACAATGTAGAATTCATATTCCACATCTCCAACTATGGGAGAGAGGCCCTCCACCCTAATGGCATGAATTCCTGGTGGGACACTGATTACCGTACCATTAGTGTAATTCAGAATTTGCCAGCTATCCTGACTCAGGGTTTGAATCTGATATGTCACTGAAGACTCGATATCGGACCTAATCATCACCATAGAGCCATTTGAATCAACTATCTCGAAAGGATGAATGTCTATCCTATCTCCAATCCCTAAACTACCGGAGTAAGGAGTGGTATTGGGTGAAAGTAAGCTCCAGTACTCCGAAGGACCCGTCTCAAGCCATAGTAAATCAGGAGCATCTCCAAGAAGAACTCCATCTCCAGATATAGGGTGCATCACCTCAATCTCCCATTCTATTACTTCTTCAGACTTTATCCTGAACTCTATTCCAGTGCTGTGAGGACTTGTTTCGATATTCTGAGGGCATTGATTTGAATCCTCAACAATCTTCTCGTCCTCACCGTCTAGCTCATGGAGAAGTATTTCTAAGGTCACTTCCCCTGTGAAATGACAAATTATTGGAAGGCTAATTTTTGCTCCTGTGGAAATCAGAAGTGAATCTCCAAGATGGTCATTAGAAGATATATGCCCCCTGTAAAAATTATTGCTGATAGAATTACTACTCAATTGAAAATCATACATCCATGGATTACTAAGCTCCTCACCTGAAGGACCTTCATTTTCATCATCGAACCTAGCCAAGTCGAATCTGTAAGGAGAAAAGTCACTTTCATCTGAATGGACAACCCGAATCCATAGCTCTGCATCTTCTGGGTAGTCCAGATACACTGAACTTGACCCACTCGATGAAATTGAGCCCATCAGGGTTTTAGAGACCGATCTACTCCAATATTCAATATTGATACTATCAGGACTTTGTATGTTAGATATCTTGACGACATC
>CAXHFZ010000230.1:0-1912 GCA_964016325.1 uncultured Candidatus Poseidoniales archaeon
CACGACGTCATTCGTCGGCAGCGTCAGATGTGTATAAGAGACAGGATTTAGAGCGTTCCTGACCCACAACCTAGTCATGCGAATCTGTAAAACTATATCTAAAATCAGCTATCCATAGACTGATTATAATCCCACCAATTTGTAATAGAAACCTCACAATATGGCCAGTGGGAGATAATGATGCCCCATCTCCCAATTCGATATCATAAATCCACATGTAAAGATTAGCAGGATATAGCATAACAAGAAGAAGGGCACTGGCTAAACCGGCCTTTCTCCTGTAATAATTTCTCGAGCTAAAGAATATCTCGAAGGCAGAGATTATCAATGCCAAGCCAACTAGTATTTCAGCGACCCCACTGATTAAAACCCAGAATCTTGCTGATCCAAAAATTGGTGGAACTATGGGTTCAAACCAATTCGTGTCTGTAAAGTGAAGGACTCCTACATAGAAAAAGAACAACCCACCAAAGAGAGCGAAAAAACCCTTCATAATTTTTAGAATACTATCGAGGAAAATCATTCACTGCCGCTTCCATATTGAATAGGTCGTTCGGAACTCATTATTTTCGTCAATCTCAGTATGTTCTACTACCTCTTCTACCCAATTCTCTCTACTCCATTCTGGGAACATAGTATCCCCACTTCCGGATGTATGCACTGTAGTCAGATGTATCTCCCTGACTTGTTCAAGAAACATTTCATAAATTTGTGACCCCCCTATTATCCAACATTCTTCACAGCCATCTGCATAGGCAATCTCAATTGCTCTGCCTGGATATAGGGCATTTTCAGCTTCATCGTGGTGCCATCCAGTGTCTCTAGACATTACGATATTGAGTCTTTCTGGCAGTGGTTGAAAGCTCTGTGGAAGAGAATCCCAGGTTTTCCTACCCATGATAACCGCATTGAATCCGTCACCTTCTGTGAGCCTCTTGAATCTGGATAAGTCGCTCGAAAGCTTCCAAGGTAAACTATTCTCTAATCCAATATATCCATCTTCATCCATCGCAACGATTATTGAAATATTCATTTATTCACCTCAAATCGAAATCGGAGCAGGAATGTGAGGATGATGTTCGTAGTTCAAAATCTTGATACTAGAATATCTAAAATCATCAATCGACTGAACATTACGATCTAACTCTAGCTCAGGGAGTTTGAGAGGATCTCTCTCTATTTGCTTTCTGGCTTGTTCTATATGATTATTGTAAAGGTGACAGTCCCCTCCAGTCCAGATAAATTCCCCCGGTTCAAGGTTACAAACTTGTGCAACCATACATGTCAACAGACTGTATGAAGAGATATTGAAAGGCACTCCAAGAAATGCATCGGCACTTCTTTGGTACAATTGACAAGATAGCTTTCCATCTCTGACGTAGAACTGGAAGAAAGCATGACAAGGCATGAGTGCCATCTGATCTAACTCCCCAACATTCCATGCAGAGACTATTATTCTTCTACTCTCAGGATTTTCCTTTATCATCTCCACAGCATTACTGATTTGATCTACAACCTTCCCGTCAGGCGTTTCCCATCGCCTCCACTGCTTTCCATAAACAGGACCCAGATCGCCACTCTCATCTGCCCATTCATTCCAAATCCTGACACCATTTTCTCTCAAATAGCCTATGTTAGTTTCGCCTGAAAGGAACCAAAGGAGCTCATGAATAACACTGGGCCAATGGACTTTTTTTGTTGTCACTGCAGGAAATCCATCGGAGAGATCAAATCTCATCTGGTGCCCAAATAAAGAAACAGTTCCAGTACCGGTCCTGTCTTCCTTCACAGACCCCTCATCGAGAATCCTTCGAAGGAAGTCCAAGAATTGTTGCATCATACCCACGTCATATCGGCAGACCTTCAACGATGCGGCTGATCAGGGTGCTCCCAATTCTACGATCGTTCCAAT
>CAXHFZ010000231.1:0-1895 GCA_964016325.1 uncultured Candidatus Poseidoniales archaeon
AGATCCTACTGAGTCTCGTGGGCTCGGAGATGTGTATAAGAGACAGGGGCAATTATTCACTCTTTCAACGGAAAGAGAGGGAAGCCCGTTGACTTGTTCCCTGCATTTGTTCCCGAGACCGTGACTGTGGCTAACGGCTTCAGCCCGGGTAAGGCGAATCAGAAGGGTTACCCCATGTACAACTACATGAATGGGGAGGGTTTTCCTCGTTCTCTAAGGACATACCACCCAACTGAATATCGGATATTCTGCAACGGGGACACCTCGTCTGTTCTGGATGCCGTTAGTAAGGTACCAGAGATAGTCAGCCCGATGGTTATCGAGCTGTCAGATGGTAGAGATGGCGGCACTACCGACGGATCCAAATTGGTATCAGCTCAGAGGAAGGAAGACCTCGACAAACACAAGAAGCTCTTCAAGGGCGCTGACTATGTCCTAATGGCCCCTGGCTACACAATGCTTGGTACATACAAAAGGGGCCAGGAAAGCAGGCTTGTCCGAGAATATCTATCCAGATTCAAGCTTCTTGGATGAGAGCCAGCACTTGGGGATGAAAACTAACAATTATACGGTAAGTATCCGAATTTACGCTTAATGCTATCTGGGGCATTAGCAAGATGGTTTGAAGAAGCATCAATGGAAGACACCTACTCAGTGGGTGGGAAAGGAGCGTCTCTTGGAGAGATGTACCAAAAGCTGTCAGGAATCGGGGTGAAGGTACCAAATGGTTTCACCCTGACAACTGAGGCCTTCAGGGACTTTGTGAATGCGGACATTCCTGAAGCGACCTGGGACAATGTTGGCAACCCAGAGGGAATCGGAAATCTCAGGAGTGAGGCGATAGCCTGCAAGAGCCTTTCCTCAGCACTGGAGGTCTGTCTGAGAGATGCTGATGCATCGGACCATCTGGGTCTGAACGGAAGGGCCTCTCTTGCGAGATCGCTCGTAAGGGAGACTCCGGTCCCAGAGACTGTTAAACGAGCCATCGGATCAGAGTACAGCAAGCTTTGCGACATGTACTACCCGGGGGTTGATGTTGCTGTGAGATCCTCAGCTACCACCGAGGACTCTGCAGAGGCTTCTTTCGCTGGTCAGTACGAGTCATACCTCAATGTCAGTGGTGAGTCTGAGATTATCGAAAAGTGGCGAAGGTGCGTCGCCAGTATGTTTACGGAGAGATCGGTCGGCTATCATCTGGAGAACGGTATGCATCCTCTGGATAGCTCGATAGCAGTGGTGGTCATGAAAATGGCGAGATCGGACAAGGCCTGCTCGGGAGTGATGTTCACGATAGACCCGGATTCAGGGCATGATGGCGTTATACACATCGGATCATCCTACGGGCTTGGGGAGCTTGTTGTTCAGGGAGTGGTTTCACCAGACACTTACACTATCTGGAAAAAGGGCCTGAGGATGGGCAAGTTCCCAATCGTGTACCGGACACTTGGTGGGAAAGAGCAGATGATGGTCTACAATGAGGAGTCCACAAACGAGGTCCATACGATACAGGTGTCCCTGGAAGAGAGGAAGAAGTGGTCACTGACGAAGGAAGAGTGTGTCAGCTTGGCAGAGATGGGCCTGAAAATAGAGGACTTCTTCGGTAAGCCAATGGACATCGAATGGGCGAAGGATGGTATCAGTAACGAGCTGTTCATCGTACAGGCACGGCCTGAGACGATACACTCGAAGTCATCGAAGTCAAAGATGATGCTATACAAGATTGACGAGAAGTTGACGTCGAAGCTGAAGAAGGATGGTCGTGTGATTGCCGAGGGCCAAGCGGTTGGCACGAGGGTCGGGACAGGCATGGTAAGACTCTACAGAACCTATTCCGAGGTCGTTCAAGGACGGAGAGAGCTACAGAGTCTTATCGATACTGGCCTCGCACCGGAGGA
>CAXHFZ010000232.1:0-1893 GCA_964016325.1 uncultured Candidatus Poseidoniales archaeon
AAAATACGTCGATTCAACTAGGCATTACATGAAGGTATGGAGATTGATGACCGCACACGCGAAGCCCGTAATTACGCATATATGATGAAGGAGACTGTCCGACGCGATTTGTGGGGGATAGAATGGACGCCATTATCTGGTTGAAGGAAATGTTCCGTCAAGAGTTGGATCTAAGGCCTCCGTCTCTAGCGAGAATTAACAAAAAAAGCATAATTATCTATGACGACGCCGGCAAACCGATTGCTCATGCAATCAGAACGGATAGGTGGACAGGGTTTGAAATTAATAGTTTGGTAGTAGACCCAACTCATAGAGGCAAAGGAATATCACATGAATTGTTAGAGAAATGCGGCGAAGGACGGCTTTTCGCTTATACACGAGATGCTCGACTCCAATCTGTACTAGAAAAGGCGGGTTTTGAAAGATCGACAACTCCGGGATTTTTGAGTTCGTTAAACCTACTTATCAGCAGATTAGGAATGGTCTCTTGGATGATATTTTCATTAGAATTTAAACGAATTCTACACCAACTAAAACATATTACAGATTACAAGCTATACGTAAGGGAATAGCCAAAGAAAGGGGACGGTTTACTTCTAGCCATCGTGTTCCCTGACAGTTCAAGGGCAAGACAGTAATGTGTCGTCTGCCATTGCATAGGTAAAGATCAACATCAATGCCATCGAAACAGATAATCCGAGAACCATGCCACGAAGCCCAGGTGAATGTGTGCCTCTTGTAAGAAGGTATGATTGGATATTGATCAAAATGAGAATGGGTATCGAGAAAATCAACCCCCATCGCATATTAATATTCAATAATGAATCCGTGCAACCTGGTTCAGGAAAGGCGTAACCATATGCAATACAAAAAAACATGACTATGGGTAGTATAAAACCGATCGCACCATTGATTGTGAAAGCTATGAATTTCCGAGGTTTACGCCCGGCCTCATGGTCCTCATTGTCCATATCTATCGCCGGTACTGATGAATAATTTAACTTTAAGTCAAGAATTTTCGGGATATCGCCACATGACATGCAAGAGATGATCGCCCCCTGCCTCCTCTCAGCCTAAACTAATGTAGGGAACATCGCAGTAACAATAGGTCGCGGGGCCACTACGGCCTTTGCATCGCAGATAGTGAGAACATTTCCCTGCTTTCTACTACTTCCGACACCCTTTCCATGAATTCTAGGTCTTCGAGCCTCTTCGCCATCTCAGCGGGATCGAAGTCAAAGCGCAGAATGATTGCGGTGTTGTCATTAGCCTTGCCATACACTATTTTCCCGTCTTCTACTTCCTTTCTGTTGTCGTAAGCGTTCAACATCAACTCTTCCCAATCCTCGTAAGTCTTTCCTTCTTTCATATGAACAAGTATTGCCGCATCCATACTAATACGTCAAATTGGATGTTTAAATCATCTTCGATGGCAATATTAATCAATCGCATTGGACAAAGTAGTGAAACGACTTGTCTATGGTTCCCTAGGGTGCATGACGAATGAGTAAAGAAGGCCCCCCTCCATCGACATCCAATGGTGGATCGCAGAGACGTGGCATCCGCTCTACTAGTGATCTTCGCATGGGCATGGATTGAATTCTGGCTTAGGCGAAATGCCGATTTCTCTAACGATTTATGCGCTCTAACATTACTCTTGTTATTTCTAGTATTTTTGATGAGTTACCGTCGGTCTTCGAGGAGTGATATTCTGTGGCCCTCCGAGTCACGGTTGGACCCGGAGAAGATCGACCTGAATTTCGAAGTTCCATGGAGTAGTCGCAGGTTATCTGAATTTGGCGGTTTCCTTTCCGGGCTGTCTGGGAAGTCAAGAATGTATTTGACAAGGATGGTGGTGAGCAAGGAGGCTGGCTTGGAGCTCCACTACAAAGA
>CAXHFZ010000233.1:0-1889 GCA_964016325.1 uncultured Candidatus Poseidoniales archaeon
CACATGACAGGGGGGGCTGTTACTTCGTTTCCAGATATTGTTCTTGCTTCTTGATTTTGGAGGAGGTCGTCAGATGCATTTAGCAAATCAAATACCTGAACGCTGTCACCATAACTATCTGCCATTCTATTCAGTGCATCTGCCCACAGTATGCTGGCTTCAGTAAAGTAGACGTGCTTCTCGGTGGGGAAAATCTGAGTCAAAAATGGAAGGAATGACATGTTGGGAAGAGTCCAAGCTAGTACGTCGATGTTGGACTCTGTTAATGCGTCCAGGATTATGGTCATATTTTCCTCAAGATTTGAAATGAAGGAGTAATCACCCTTGACAATTTGGGCATCGGAGTCAATAAAATCCCATGCTCCGATCATTATGGTCACCAGAGTTCCTTCACTGTAGTTTTCAGCGATAGTAGTATGTCTTCCTGCTTCGATCAGTGTCCAAGACCTGTCACCTCCAACTGCTCCCTCGTAGTAGTCCACTCCCATCAGGTTGGCGGCATGTATGGAAGCAAACGGCCCTCGGTAACCTGTAGGATCAGATCCAAGCGTGCTGTCTCCCAATGATGCAATGGTATGGTAGTCATAATAGTCATCGTTGTTGGACTCTTCCTGAGCGGTGACAGCTGTAGTTAGACTACTAATCAACATTAGTGATACAATCAAGATTGGGACATGCACGCGTACACCCATGGTCAACCCAAATTATCAATGATATTTAGTTGATAGTATGGGTCAATCAATAGAACAATCTTTGGCCACTACTCATTCTCGCCAGATTCCGCAACGATAACTCTTGATGCTCTGAGGACTCTCTCATGCAGCATGTAACCTTCCTCAATAACCTCAATCACAGCTCCCGGACTAACCCCCTCAGGTGCCGGAAGCATGGCCACCGCCTCCATTTTAGTCGGATCGAATTGCTCTCCCATAGATTCGATATGTGTCACCCCTTCCGACTCCAAGGCCGTCTTGAATCCCTTTAGTATCATTTTTGTGCCTTCGAGGAATCCTTCGATATTTTCTCCTTCTGACTGATTAATGGCCCTCTCCATCCCACTCAACAGTGGGAGTATTTTTTTGGCCAGAGAAGATGAACCGAATCTAACAGCCTGTGATCGATCCTTCGCAGCTTTCTGCCTGATATTTGATATATCTGCAGCATAATATTGTAGCTCTTGCTCAAGCTCAGCAACCTTGCCTCTCAACTGCTCCACTTCGTCCTCTTCGACTATCTCAACTTCATCTAGGTGGCCTTCCTCTTCCTCGCTCACAATTCTTCGCCTCCATGCACCTTCAATAATCCAACGGGTTTTCATTCAGAGTAGAAATACTCTCCATTGGCCTTCTGCTCCCTATCCTTGACACTGCCGGGTTTGTTTATCCTCGGACGCTTGGACTCATGGTCCCTCCTGAATGTTACTCCCACACCAGATAGGAATCTATTCATCCCCTTTCTGAGACTCAGCGGGCCAACAGCATGTCCTTGTTTGCCCCCTTCTCCTTCGAAAACTAACAAGGAGTCACTGACTATGTCTACGAAGTATATATCATGATCAATCACCATTGCCGCCTTTTCATTGCTCTCCATAGTTCTCTTAATTGCCTTGGCTGCCTCCATCCTTGCATTAGCGTCCAGATGTGCGCTCGGCTCATCCAGAAGATACAGGTCCGCATCCTTTCCGAGACAAATCGCTATACTGATGGCTTGCAACTCCCCTCCAGATAGTCTTGATGCTTCAAGATCTAGCATCTTATCAATCTGCAGAGGCCTGATGACTTGAGTATGAAATTCTCCCGACCTCCATTTTGTCCCTATTTCCACATCCAGCCAGAGTTGGACGCTTCCTTGGAAGTCAGTGGATACATGTCTGTCTCTTATACACATCT
>CAXHFZ010000234.1:0-1888 GCA_964016325.1 uncultured Candidatus Poseidoniales archaeon
CACCAGAAGAGGGAGAGATGGTGAAGGACCTCCTGGATGAGCATGGCCTGGGGCCTTCGTCTGGGACTGACCTGTTCGTGATGGTCGAACTACCGTCGAATGTCATAGAGGCTGATAGATTCATAGAAATGATGGAATTAGCTGGTGGATCGATCGGTTCCAACGACCTAGTCCAGACGGTCTATGCTGTTTCGAGGGATGACCTGGAGGGATATCAGAACCCTGTAGATGCGAGATCCCCCTCTGTGAAGGCCATGATCAGGGATATCGTGAGAAAGTTCAACGAACACGGCCTGGAAATAGGAATCTGCGGTCAGGCTCCCTCTGACTTCCCAGACGAGTTCCCTCCGTTTCTCATTGATTGCGGGATCACCAGCATCTCTGTAACTCCCGACACTGCTATCGCTGTCAGGGCAACGGTTGCGGAGGCGGAGAAGGGCGCTTCTAGCTGAAGTCGCCGATGAAGTCCATGCAGGCCCATGCCACATTCTCGGGCCTTTCTATATGGGTCCAGTGTAGGGCATCGGATACTATGGTGAATCTCGAGAATCTTCCTCCATCCTTTGTCTGAAGGGTAGAATACCTGCCCTCTCCCATGCTGGTGACGTACCTTTCGCAATTCTCCTTCCACACTGGATTCTCTCTGTCTTGGAACTCCCCTCCGGGTAGAAGATCCTCAACATCATCCGGCCAGAAGTTCCACTTTCCCCAATAGGGTTGATCACCAGTATGATTGGATATTAGTCCGTGATCGTTTGGAAGGTCAGCGAAGATGTAAGTAGGGAATCTTAACCTAAATAGCCTGAATATTCCCGTAACATGCCCACCACCGAGCAGTCCCTTTACCTTCCTCAGAAGGGGCATCTTTCTTGCTCCGGGTATGTCTTCGGCCTTTAGCATCTCATCGGCCCCTTGGAACTGCATCATCGGGAAGTCGGTGTCGAGAATACTGAAGCCTCTGGATCTGTCTGATCTTCTTTTGCCTTCGTCTAGGAAGTCAGTCTGCCGGAACATCTGCCTTGTTAGTCTGAAGAATTTCTCTGACTGTTTAGGCATGGACTGGATGGCCTCCCATCTCTCATGGAGTTCTGTGCCGGATGTGGCGGTTGATCCCTCGATAGCGAACGAGGGGGCTATGAAACCGAATGGGGCGCCTCCCCTGATTGCACTCCCAAGGAGGGGGGGGAAGGCCTTCGTTGCCATTATCCTATGAGGGGGGCCAAGGAAGATTCCCTTATCCGTCAGCTCATACCAATCTTCCTCGAACTTGGTCCATCCCTGGGAGCCCCTTGAGTAGCTGATAGCAAGCTCGGGGAACTCTGCAAGCATGTTGTCCATGATTATGCAACCCCTGTCATGACCCACGAAGTGGGCTCTCTCGATTCCGAGTCCCTCTGTTAGGATATCCTTGAGTGTGTAGGCACAGTTCTCAAGATCGAATCTTGGGTCGACGGGTTTGGTTCCCTTCATTGGGATAATCCTGTTTGGGGGCTTCATTCCATCGTATTTCGACATGGTGTTGCCATCGATCTGAATGGTCGTATACTCCTCAAGGAAAGGCACTGTTACCACTATGAATCGGTACTCATTGCCCAGGGGATGGTTTACCATGGAGGCCACTAGCCACCTTGAGTCCATCAGGCTGTCTTCGAATACGCCCATCATCACAATGACGGGTGTGCCCTCTGGGTTGCCTGCGAGCGCTATTCTGTGGTGGTGTCCCTTGACTTCCACATAGTCGATCTCAAAGGACACCCCGTTGGTGTCAGGAATGGAATAATCGCTCCCTATCAAGAAACATCCCTAATCCTTTCAATTAGCTCTTGGACGTTGGTTAAATCACGGTTTATCAGTGACTGTTGGGTTTCATAGTCGAAATCTTCGTAGA
>CAXHFZ010000235.1:0-1884 GCA_964016325.1 uncultured Candidatus Poseidoniales archaeon
CGATATGCAGGATTCTAATCTCGGCAACATTCTCATTCAGTCTGGTGACCTGGCCAATCACGACATCACCGACCTCAGGGGAATTAATCGGCAGTCTGGATGACTCTATTGAGATATTTCCATCCTTCTCCACGAGAATCCCTGGGAGAGTGGCTACACACCTTCCGTTTCTCTCGAAGATACCCTCTCCAGCCGAGGATCCGGGAGGAATCGTCACTGTGGAACCGGGTGTAACTTGGTCACCAACTACGGCAGACATTGACCGGGCGACCGGCCATTCCCCTATCAACGGTACGGAGGAACTATGGAGGGACTAGCCTCCAAAATCCTGCTCTCGTTACCCCTCTAGTCATCTTATGGTGAGAATATGAGGCAGGCAGAGGGAAATCTGCTTCGCCATACATCTCGACGTTCCAGTTCATATCTTCGAATCTTTTTTGGAGGTGTTTAGCGTTAGCACTGTGCATGATGTGCGCAATGGTCTCAGAAGCTAAAATATGCTCAAAAAAAGCAGAATCAGCTCCTTCCCTCTGCCTGCCCCAAGGAGGATTGGAAATAATCAAGTCGTAGCCTTCCGATTGTAAATTGTGCTCGCCAATTACCTGATTGCAGACTTCATATTTGCCTGTCATTAGCATACTTTCTGCATTAGCATTTGCTAGTTTGCACAATTTTGGATCCGCCTCCACTAATTTTACGAAACCGGCCCCCATCATTGCAGCACCGATCCCTAGTATTCCATTACCCGCTCCTAGATCAGCAACTCTGCATCCGATAGGCAAATCTCCAAAAGACTGAATGTCAAACAACCATCTAGAAGCAAGCTCACCTGGGGTTACATACTGCTCCAAGGAGACCTCCAATTGCTCACTCACATCCAGTCTGGATAGGGACATGCTGAGATTTCTGAGCCTCATTGTACTGACGGGAGTCCGAGGAGTCAGTTATGCTTGCCGGATGTTTCTGCCCTGGCCCGCTCTGATTTTCGAGTCATGTATTATTCCCTGCGATAGCATAAGCTCTGCCAGCATTATACTATTTCCAGCTGCTCCTCTGACTGTATTATCGGAAGCTACATTGAAGATCAAGGTATTCTTTGAGACCTCCACGCTACCCACAAAGACACTCATAGATTTCTGATGGAATTTATCAGAATTATAGGCTTCGTGGAGATTAATTAGAGATATTGCATTATCTATGTCGTTGACAAAATCCAGGGGGTTTTTATGCTCTGAGAACGTATCCATATGCAGTTCTTTGGAGTAGAAATTAGACCATGCTTCTATTACCTCATGAGCGGATAAGTTACGCTCAAATTCGACGGTGACCGAAGCAGAGTGGGCAAACTCTCTATTCACCCTGGCACATTCTGCATTAATTTCAATTTCAATTGGCGTCACATGGCTTCCGTCGAACTTTCCTAGAATTCTCTGCAACTCTCTTTCTACACTCAATGACTCCCCGGCTATATGTCGATTTGGAAATTGTCCTTGCCTTGATTTTTCGAGCATCCTTCTTCCTCCGCCTGAGAGTGATTGCTCTGTGGCTACAGTAATTTTTTTCACTGGGAGGGAGCGAATTAGTGGCGCGATGGAAATTCCCAACGGAACAACCATACAGTTTGGGCATGATACGAGCATTCCCTTACCGAAACCACTCTGCAAGTCGATAAGGCCGAGATGATGATTATTCACTCCTGGAACCACCAGTGGTATCACTTGTGAGTGCCTATGGACTGTTGAATGACTAATTACAACAAGTCCGGCCTTGGCAAGTTCTTCCTCTATGTAAGATGCAGGAGAGTCGGGTAGAGCAGAGAAAACTATTCTCACCCCTTCCGAGATAAGATGCGATGCGAGTTCCCCATTTTGTCCTATACCAATT
>CAXHFZ010000236.1:0-1873 GCA_964016325.1 uncultured Candidatus Poseidoniales archaeon
GTATTGACCCTCTTCATTTCTACCATCCCCATATGCCCCTGGAAGGCTCTCGCCAACATTCACGTCTTACACAAGAAGTAAACCTCCCTTATCTTTTACCGATACCGATCCAAACTATTCGGTAACTTTCAGATGGTCGACCTCTTCCGACTCACATGGCCAAGAGGGAGGACCACGTCATGGTGGTTGACGATGAGCGGTGCTTCGGCTGTGCGGCATGCATAGCCGTTTGCCCCCTTGACGCCCTGGAACTCGAGGGAATTCTGGCCATAGTTACAGAGGAGAAGTGCACCCACTGCGATCTCTGCATACCAGTCTGCCCCGTGAACGCACTGGAGATCAAGGAGGAACCGATCCTTGCCTGATTGCATCGTATTCATGGACTGCTCCCTATCTTCCATTATCTGCGCCCACATGGCCCTTGACCAGACCGGGGACATAGAGGTGCACATGGTAACGGACATGTTCGAGGTCGGGATGTACGGGGAGACTCCGGGAATCATATCAGAGTCCGGGTGGCCCATTGGTAGTGAGCACTGGTTCTCCAGAATTGGGTTCAATCGCCCCAGAGGAGGAGACACCGCAATCCGATCCAGCTGGATGAAGAAGTCCATGGCAATCTCGCTAGCAAAGAGAGGAGCCCGTTTTCACACTGGCACGCGTACCACGGAAGTGGATAGTACCCTAAAGGAGGTGACGATGTCCTACCCAGGTGGGAAGACGCAGACCAAGATTCAGTTTGACCATATAATCACAACCGACCCAGAAACCGATAGAGTTTGGAGAGGGGCCATCATCGCTTCTCCCCCCCCAAGCGAGTCGATATCAGGGAGACGTCCAGACGGAACATACGAGATGTGGTGGTTAGGAGACGAAACCCCAGAAAACCCCCTCCAGCTCATGGATTGGGTGGGGAATGACCCAAGAACTGCTCTGACCGACGCAGTAACGCTCGCAATATCAAAGCTCACTAACATCAAGAAATAGGAACTTCCGACCTTAATCCTTAGATGCTAATCCTATGGGGGAGTGCCATGAGCAGAACGGACTCACCCACCACCCAGTACGTCTGCTCAGATGTTGGGGGTACGAGGCACGCTATCCTGATTGACCCGGCCGACCAGACTCCTGACATTGCAGCCAAGAGATGCCTGGCAGCGGTGGCTGCTGGGAGCTCCATGGTTCTGGTGGGGGGCTCCTCAGGCACTGATATGGACAACGTTCACGAGACCGTGGTGGCAATACAGGAGGCGTTGGAGCTGGTGACTTGGGCATCCACTCAGGACGCGGGGCACGACGCGGAGCCCCAGAAGATACCGGTCATCCTGTTCCCTCAGGGGGCGGCCGCCCTCTCGCCGGCAGCTGACGCGATCACATTCATGATGCTCATGAACAGCACCAACGCACGGTTCCTTGTAGAGGAGCAGGTGGCCGGGGCCCCTTTCGTCTTCAAGGCTGGGTTAGAGCCAATACCCATGGGATACCTGATTTGCGCTCCAGGAGGCAAGGCAGGGGAAGTAGGCCAAGCCAATCTGATACAACAAACCGAGACAGACAGGGTAGCGGCCTATGCAATGGCGGCACAAGCGTACGGATTCAGGATGTTCTACCTGGAGGCCGGTAGCGGTGCTGAGACCCCTGTCAACCCGGAGCTGATTAAGACAGCTAGAGAGTCTTGCGACCTAACTCTGGTGGTCGGGGGCGGTATCAGGGATGGAGCGACCGCGAGAGCGGCCTCCGAGGCCGGTGCGGACTGGATCATAACGGGAAACCTCGCTGAGGACTACGATGACGTGAGCGAGTTACAGAAGGTCCTCTCAGAGTTCATCGATGAGATGAACGGACAACCATCTTAGCCCCCAAACATTATTCG
>CAXHFZ010000237.1:0-1864 GCA_964016325.1 uncultured Candidatus Poseidoniales archaeon
CGAGAATCCTCCAAAACAGCTCCAGTTAGTCCATTCTCATCTGAAAGCCAGGAGATCACATTCTTGAATGTCTTTATCTCTATCTTCTCATGATTTGCAGCTCTTTCATACATTACTTTGGAAGCTCTAAAAACATCCCTACGATGAACGATAGTGACCTTTTTAGCAAATCTAGTAAGAAAGGTCGCTTCTTCCATAGCAGAGTCGCCCCCCCCGACAACGATTACCTCTTCATCCCTGAAGAATGCACCATCACATGTCGCACAGGTGGAAATACCTCTCCCCTTCTGGGCGTCTTCGCCTTCAACTCCGAGCCAGATCGATTCAGCTCCAGTGGATATGATTAACGATTCAGATTTGTATTCTTCTCCTTCTACCCAAACAGAATAAGGCCTCTTACTGAGATCAACCCTTTCAACATTCTTGTCATGGACCTCAAGACCGAATCTTTCAGCCTGCTCACGTAGTTCCATCATCATCTCAGGCCCTCCAATTCCCTGGGGATATCCGGGAAAATTTTCAATGTCAGAGGTCAGCATTAATTGTCCTCCTGACATGTATCCTGCAAACATTAGGGGCTCCAATAGGGCTCTAGCAGAATAAAGTCCAGCCGTATATCCAGCAGGCCCCGAGCCAATTATTATCACGTTGCGTACCATACCTGTCACGAATGTCCCAATGGGGGGACGTAATTCAACTATGCCTCTCTAGTTATCATTCAATCATGGCACAAAGTGCCCCAATCGCAGATCTAGAATGAGGCTCTAGTCGGGGTTCAATATGTTCTGGCTCTGCACCGGGGCCGATTATTCCAAGCCCTATGGGCTTTTCATGAACAACCTGCAGCTCGATAATTGACTTGATGACTGCCTGCCCCATTACTAGACCATGTTGAGTCTGTCCTTTCTCTATTATTCCGAGACACGCAGCCCCTCCTATGTCTTCTCTGGATAACAATCGATCCAAGGCCAAGGGTACTTCCATAGCTCCTGGTACCCATACAACTTCTTCAACTGCAAGATCGCACTTGGTCGCTTCATCGGTCGCCCATTCTAACATTCTCTGAACTTCTGACTGGTGGAATGATCCACACACGATTGCAATCTTCCCCTTCATGATGATACCTCCATATTTCTGATCGTGTCGACAATTGCTTGGGTTCTAGAATCTATTTCGATATTCACCCTGTCTCCCTCTGATTTGGATTTGATTGTAGTTATGCGAATCGTTTCTGGTATTATATGCAAAGAAAAATAATCTTCCGTTACTGTCCCTATTGTTAGTGACATCCCATCAATTGCAACATATCCTTTCTGCAGAATGTAGTCAGAGAACTCTTCTTTATTTTCGATTAATAGATTAACGGACCCTTCATTCTCAACCTTTCCCATTATTTTAGCAGTAGTAAGGACATGGCCAGAAAGAATATGCCCTCCTAGCTCATCCCCCAGCTTCAAAGACCTCTCCACATTTACGTTATCTCCAGTTTTGATTTCCCCCAAGGTAGTTCTATTGAGAGTCTCTTCAATTATGTCAAAATGGACAATGTTCCCGTCAATAGAAACTACTGTCAGGCAAACTCCATCGAGGGACACACTCGCTCCTATTTCTAAGCCTTCTTTGAATCCTCCAAGATCCACACTTATGGCCCAAAAACTCCCTTTATCTTCCACGCTCTGTATTGAGGCGACCCCGGATACAATTCCCGTGAACATACTAATCTTCCTCGTAGGGGCCACCTTCTGAATTTGGCCAGAGATCAAGAATTCGTGCAATTATCTTCCGCGTCCCGTCGAGATCATCTGATAACCCTTCCACTCTCTGTCTCTTATACACATCTGACGCTGCCGACGAATGACGTCGT
>CAXHFZ010000238.1:0-1852 GCA_964016325.1 uncultured Candidatus Poseidoniales archaeon
ATACCTGTTTTCCTGTTCTACGTACGTTTGTCTGTTCCTCTGACTGTAGGGATGATGGTCTGGTGTCTCTTCTGTATTGGTGTCTGCTATGCCTATGAGTCTAACCTGGGGGATGGGTACCCGCCATTGTGGCAGTCCTCCGTCGTTGTATTCGTTCTAGCATGGATTGGCCAGTTCTACGGACACCGTGTTGAAGGTCAGAAGCCTTCCTTCTTCGAGGACTTGCAATATCTGATGATTGGCCCTGCTTGGCTCATGTCCTTCATATACAACAAACTTGGAATAAAGTATTGATCGTAAGATAATTCAGCAATATCGCACTTGCTATCTTCACTTTCACTTATCGGTCGAGGTCCCTCTCTGGAAGGATTAAATCGGTACTGCTCTGAGAGTGGTATCCTATGGGAAGGACAGTACCTACTTGGAGGAACAGATTGGAGAAGAGGATAGATTACTGGAGAGATTTCAAGAGGGCGCTACGTCCGGGAGAGAGGGTTTCGTTGGAGAATCTTGCCTCTGCTGTCAGGCGTCGTTCCTCGGCCTGCGGTATGCTCCCCCTCTCAGATGAGTTCGAGCCAATCGTTCTGGCTATGCTGATTGACATCGATATCAGACTGTCGTCCCTGGAGGCGGAGAACGAAGACAATGACTGAGGGCTGGATATTGGATGCCTATCTAAAAAACGATTGCGATCTGGTCACAGTATGGGTGAAGGAGGATAGTGGCACTGTATCCCAGCACTCCTTCCAGTGGTCCCCTGTGATACACGTCTCTGGCGAGGCCGGAGCTCTATGCGATCTCGAGGTTTTCCTGTCGGGGAGTGTCTGTCGTTCCCTGTTTGGTACCGTAGGCATCTCCAGGGAGAGCCGTCTGGTCAGTCACGATTGTGAGGAGCCGGTCGAGGTGCTCTGTATCAGAATACCACGTGCATCCAGTCTGATGTCGGTTGCCAGGGCCATAGCCGACAAGGGCAGATGGGAGGATTACGAGGTGTTCTCAGTGGATCCGAAGCCCGCCCAGAAATTCTTACATGATATGGGGACGCATCCGTTTGGCAGAGTGAGGATAGATGGAGGCAAGATCTACCCTCTCGATTCCAGGACAGATAAGGGGTGGAAGGTTCCAGATATCAAGGTCGCACTCCTCTCGTTCGAGCTGGCTGATGTAGACGACGTATCCTCCAATGGTCGGTCCATCAGGAGTGTTACGATCTCGGAAATACTCGATGGCAAGGAAGATAGTGGGATGAAGATGCAGATGACGGAAGGGAGGAGTGTGGAGAGCTTCCTGAGCGAAGTAGAGCGTGCTTTGCAATGGTTGGACCCGGATATAGTGGTGACAGAGGGAGGGGATACGGCGGGGTTTCCGGCGCTAATTTTCATGGCCTCCTCTGCTGGCATAGAGGCTAGGTTGGGGAGGAAGAAGAAGAGCGTGGTGTTGAGGAGGGACGCTGTCACAACGTGGAGCTACGGAAGAGTAGTTAGATCCGAGGCCTATCATGCTCTCGAGGGCAGAGTCCACATTGACAGGGGCTCTTCCTTCATATTCAAGGAAGGTGGCGTAGAGGGTCTGTTCGAGATCTCGAGAATGTCAGGTATCCCCTGTCAGGACCTGTCTAGGCTTTCACCGGGCTCTGCCATATCTGCCATACAAGTCAGGCAGTCAATGGAAGATGGGGTCCTGGTCCCATGGAAGAAGAATCGGCCGGAGGATATGAAAACAGGTCGAAAGATGATTCTAGCGGATAGAGGGGGGCTCTACCTGGATCCGCTCCCGGGTGTTCATGAGAGGGTGTATGAGTTGGACTTCTCCAGCCTCTTCCCGAGCATCATAGCCACGAGGAATATAAGTC
>CAXHFZ010000239.1:0-1842 GCA_964016325.1 uncultured Candidatus Poseidoniales archaeon
GGAACACGTCGGAGTTGTCCCCGACGCCATCCGCATCAGAATCGTTCCACTCCGTTCCATCCTCCGGGAAGGAATCAGCATTGTTGCCTACCCCGTCCTCATCACTGTCAACCCACTCCTCCGGGTCCATGGGAAAATCGTCCTCCTCGTCCTCAACTCCATCAGAGTCGTCATCCTCATCGACAGGATCGCATATCCCATCTCCATCGAAATCCGTAGGGATCTGCTCACCATCTAGTGGGCTACTCTGGCCACATAACAGCTCATCCTCATCGCTCCATCCATCGTTGTCATCGTCTTGGTCCTCGTTGTCCCCGACCCCGTCCATATCGTTGTCCCTGTTCTCGCTCGGGTCTAGTGGAAATGCATCCTCTGAGTCGTTCCACCCGTCGCCGTCGTCATCTGGGTCCTCGTTGTCCCCGACCCCGTTGCCATCGGAATCCAGCCACTCCAGAGCGTCGAAAGGAAACGCATCCTCTGAGTCGTTCCACCCGTCGCCGTCGTCATCTGGGTCGGAGTTGTCTCCCACTCCGTCCCCATCGAAGTCCAACCACTCCGAGCTATCATATGGGAACATGTCCGAGTTGTCACCGATGCCGTCCCAGTCGGTGTCCTCCCACTCAGAGGGGTCGTCCACGAATGCGTCCGAGTTGTCCCCAATCCCATCCATATCGGAATCCTCCCACTCGTTCGGGTTGTATACGAAGACGTCAGAATCGTCCCTGTGACCATCCCCGTCAGAGTCTCTGACAAACCCCGAGAGAGCCCATTCCAGTGTTTGGGTGGCCCACCCAAGGTCGTTCAGGGGTGGCACGTGCCTCCCCTCGTTTATTCTCCAGTGGGATACTCTGTTCCCGTACTCGCAGTTCAGGAACTCGAACTCATCGGTCTCGTCTATGCCATCGTCCAAGGAGACGTCCCGAGTACCAAGGAAAGTCCAGCTCTCGTCACACCCCGACCTGGTAGCCCAGTTCTGCACGGTCTCGTTCGACGAGGGATACGACTCCCCTCGGATCGAGCCACCCTCATACCAGATTACAGTATCAGCAGTTGAGTGGACATGGAGGATATCCGGCCTTCCGGTATCTGGGCACATGCTGAAGTCATCCCACGTGACTCCGTTCAGAGCGACTATCGAGCGTATTGAGCTTCCAGCCTCGCATGCCATCCTGTGACTCATGAAGCCACCGTTGGACAGTCCTGTGATTACGATCCCGTCGGGATCCGCCCCGTACCTATCCACCGCTTCGCCAATCATCCCGAGTAGGTAGCCAACATCATCTACCTCCCCACTGAATAGGCAACAAGCATTTGTAGCGTTCCAGCGCTTCTGCCCAACCCAGTTCTGCGTTCCGTCTGGGTAGAGAAGCAAGTGCTCGTTCTCATGAATGCTATCGAAGAGGTGCATGTAATGTGCATTGCCCTGGCCACTGCCACCGAAACCGTGTAGAGCCACGACGAGAGGGAGTGGCTTGGAGTAGTCATGGCCTCCGGGCATCCTGAGAAGTGTGTACCTCCCCTCCTCGCCGACGGTCACATAGGTATGCTCATCAGTGTAACTCGTGGGTCCGTAGCCGTCATTCGAGCTACTGCTAGATTGCGCTCTTTGATGCTCTGAAAGATTGTAATTCGCTGTTGTCGACAGCGCGCTCATGGCCAACAATAGGCTGATCGCGACAGCGCTCACAGCTTCCTTCATGCATGCAGAGCTGGAAGGCAGAATATCAAATGCCCTATTTCGAGCGAGCAATCTGGCAAACGGTAGTTAAAAGCCACAGTCGCCGATTCGGTTGCATGCGAAGGGCGTCCATAGTCGCGGTGGCCATCGTCCTCCTTGTGTCC
>CAXHFZ010000240.1:0-1842 GCA_964016325.1 uncultured Candidatus Poseidoniales archaeon
GCTAGATTCCCAACCATTTTTCGGTGACAAAATTTTCGTAAACTTCTCTAGCTTGGAATCTACATGTAAGAGGTCTGTAACTGTTACCAATTGGAATCAACCAATCGAGGACCATGAGATTACCAGGGAGACCGTCTGGTCACTAGAAGGAGTAGACTCTGGAAATCAGAATATTGATTTTGATGGGAGGGGCTGGCAAAAGAGACAGGGAGCTATCTTAGAATCCAATGAGCTAGGAAACGGCTCACTCCAAATTGATACGATGGATGGCTCAAACGGAATCATGCTCGACCTCTCTTTAGACAGAGTCTGGTTGAATGAATCATATGATGGTGATGAGCTCATAACCCAAGATTTTGAGATGACTGGCAACGGTACCATGGTTCTTAGAGAGGGATATTCGGAAGGAGACTACCAAGAAGGTTTCACTGCTGAGATTTCAGTCAGTAGCGCCAAAGTTAATCGCTCATGGCAAGATGACAAATTGTCTGAGAGAATTACAATTGAGGGTAATGGCTGGCTATCTTTCAATGGCGGTGACAATAATAGTTCAGGAGGAGGATTTGGCGAAATTCATACCTTCTTCTTCGAATCCTTGGATGAGGACGGACAGAGAAGGGCTCAAAATTTTCAGCTTGAGGCCAATGCATCAATGAGAATCTCAGGAGTCTCAGACTTCTTCTCATTCGACCTAGATGATCTAATAATTAGAGAGAGATGGTCTGATGATACTCGGGAAGAACAGTTCTTCAGAGCAACTGGCGGAGGCGAATTTGGATTCGAGATTGAGGATGATCAGTTTAGCATAGACGTGAATGGCACCATTCCTCTGATTCACCTGGAGTCCTCAGGAGGTGAGACAGTATCAGATACCATAATTGTTGATGGGACCTATGATGGAGATGCAGAGGGAAGCTTCGGTTTAGTAAGACAAATAGTAGACTCAGGAGTACAGGAGAATTCAGACGGTGTTAGATACGAGGTCGATAAAATTCAAAATGAGTTCTGGTTCAATGTTTCAGCAACTCCTCTCGGTCCAATATCTCAAGAGTTTGGAGCAGAGCATAATCTGACATATGAATTCAAAGTTCCTCAGGAAGACTGGCGTAACAGGACTGTCAGACTACAATATGTGGAAGATAATGGTACTGTGTCAGATGAATTCCCCCCAGAATCGCCAATTATTGAACAGCCTACTAGGCCAGAAGCTAGTCCACTTATCTCCAACCAGGTTTCAAGAGAGAGTGGTAAGTCTCCCCAGAACGTGGTTCCAGGGGATAAATTTGTTTTATTTGGAAATCCTTCCAATACTCTTGAGGTGACAATCAGTACAATCACCGACAAAGAGATGGATGGCCATATTGTTGAAGCAGCTGAATGGACTGGGAGATTTGAATTCGAAGAGGCAATGGCTTCAGGATTTTTTGTTAATGAAGGCCCGCTATCGGGCCTCCTATACGAGGCTTCTAGATGGATAACACTGGAATCAGATGGAGAAAACCAATCAAATGATATTTACTTCCAGGAGTATCAGAAAGTAGATAGAATTCTATATCCATCAATAATCACTGCGGACGAAAACACTCCCCCTTCGCTTGAATCGGTCAGTTTCAGAGAGGGATCCTTACACACTGAGGGAGGGGTATCACACATCGAGGTTCTAGTCAATGATGTAGATACTGATGTAGTGGCAGTTATTGCGGACCTTTCTTCTATTGGACTGGGTCTTGTCTATCTCTCTGATAGCGGAATGAAAGGAGATATGACAATTCATGATGATGTCTGGACATCATTAGTCTGTCTCTTATACACATCTCCGAGCCCACGAGACTCAGTAGGATC
>CAXHFZ010000241.1:0-1835 GCA_964016325.1 uncultured Candidatus Poseidoniales archaeon
GATCCTACTGAGTCTCGTGGGCTCGGAGATGTGTATAAGAGACAGATCCTAAATATCGAGGTAAACAGGAAAGCTAAGATTCTGAGAGACCCGTGTACTGGATGCCAGTTATGCGTTCTTGCATGCCCAACGGACGCGATACTAATGATAGACAGGTGATACATTGAGTGATGAAGACCCTATTCGATTCGGTGCAGAATTTGGACCCAAGAGGACGGAGAGGACTACAGGGGTGTCATTATCCACATTCAAAAACTTGGTTTGGGTATCCAATATTGGAGGTTTAATCTTAGTCGCTATAGCTCTTGAGATGATGATTACCGGGCAGTTCTTACTTGGCCTTGGATGTATGATTGGAGGTGTGGCAATAGCCCTTTTCCCCTCGAATTACGAGATAGTCGGAATGGACGAGGGATATCTTGCATCCGGATTTGAAGAGGAAGAGTAGTAGAGATGAATGGCACTTCCTTCCAGGAACTAGTATGGAGGGAGTTACTTTCTATTCCCCCTGGGGAAACTAGGACATACAAGCAGATTGCTAACGCTATTGGGAAACCTGGCTCATCCAGAGCAGTTGCCAATTCTTGTGCTGCTAACCCGTATGCCCCATTTGTTCCCTGCCATAGAGTGATTCGTTCGGATGGAAGAGTTGGTGGTTACTCTGGCCGAGGAGGGCCAGAGGGAAAACTCCGAATGCTCGAAGAAGAGGGATTCAAGCAGTCAGAAATAAATGATGAAAACGGCCAGAGATGCGAGTGAGGCAATAGCCCAGACCACCAGATAGGTAGACTGGTTCAATTCATTTCCTGCTGTATTTTTGTCCTCTGTGTTTGATTCATCGGAATGGCTTTCAAGCTGGGATAGTAATCCATATCTACGAAGATCACCAATTCTATTACGGAGAGTTTTCTCTGACATGCCGTTATTTTGAGCTACTTCTTCTCTAACTTGCCTAGAAGAGATTACCTCTGGGTTCTGTTCTATGAGATCAAAAATCTTCTTTTCGTGCTCTGTCAATTCGACCATTGATTCACCCACTGTAACCTATAATGTAAATATACCCATCTGTAACCTTGATTCAAATTATGGGAAGCAAAATCATTAGGGCCGCCAGGGGTATAAGGACCATCGTTGCATTGTCGTCAATATACTTCAACGAAGGCACTTCTCCTAAAACCGTTAGAGGGGCCAGAAGTAGCGAGATAACCAGTGGCGTTCCAATCCAGAAGTGACACCCAATCCATACAGCATATGAGGTTAACATTCCTGCCCAGATCGCTAGTTTCAGATCCTGCTTCTTTCTCTTTATCTCACCCATAATCGGATCTACAAATGTCAGGCCAAATATCAGCGGTATGCCGTAGAGTCCAGATTCAAGGCCAGTTTTTCCATTGTCTGGTGCAATTAACAGGGCTAGTGCTACTGCAAAACCTCCCCATGCAAGTGCAGAAATCTGTTTAGCCTCGTATTCACGTTGGCCTATTACCACGATTCCCATCTTTATTCTCAGGGCCTCTATAACTATTAGAGTGATAATTATGGTACTAACTAATTGATGTGGATTCATCCCCAAATATTCGGAAATTTCAACACCTCTGGCATAGTAAATGAGTGGGATTAATGCCATTACCATATGAGTGGCCCTTCTGAGAGCGTGTCCAGTGAATCCCCCGATGGAGTGTTTGACATGATCTGTATCGAATGGCCTAAGAGGATCGTTCATTCATTCACCTAGCTAATTCATCCAGAGCATCATCAAGTGAAATACTTCCGGTTTGTAATTCGTCTATGATTCGATTCAAACTGGGAGACGATAGTAGACGAGAATCCCAAAG
>CAXHFZ010000242.1:0-1826 GCA_964016325.1 uncultured Candidatus Poseidoniales archaeon
GAGATCCTACTGAGTCTCGTGGGCTCGGAGATGTGTATAAGAGACAGAAGGGATAGTGCCCTTATCGATGGAATTGTATTGGACAAGGAGAGAGTACACAGCGGAATGCCAAAATCAATCTCTGAAGCTAAAATAGCATTGATAAACTCGGCTATTGAAGTCAAAAAGACAGAGGTCGATGCAAAGATTCAGATTACTGACCCAAATATGCTTTCTCAGTTCCTTGATGAAGAAGAGCAATATCTCAAATCTTTGGTTGAGAAATTCCAGTCAGTGGGAGCTAACACAATAATTTGTCAGAAAGGAATAGACGACCTTGCCCAGCACTACATGTCTAAAGAGGGAGTTTTCGCCATCAGAAGGGCCAAGAAGAGCGATATGGAAGCTCTCTCCAAGGCTACAGGCGCGAGAATAGTCACCAATATCGATGATCTAACCTCAGATGATTTGGGCTCCGCCGCAAACGTTGAGGAAAAGAAGATTGGCGATTCTGACATGGTTTTCATAGAAGGATGCCCAGAGGCTAAGAGTGTGTCCGTCCTAATCAGAGGCGGGACCGAGCATGTTGTCGATGAGATAAAAAGAGCTTTTGATGATGCGGTTGGCGTTGTCGCTGTCGCTCATGAAGACGGATCAGTCCTGACTGGGGGTGGCTCTGTTCTTGCTGCGATCAGTAGAGACCTCAGGTCATACGCCGAAAGAATTGGAGGCAGGGAGCAAATGGCAGTGGAGGCATTTGCAGGAGCTCTCGAAGTAATTCCTCGGACACTCTCAGAAAACGCGGGACTTGATCCCGTTAATACAATAATCGACCTAAGAAAAGCCCATTCTGAAGGTAAAAGCCACTTTGGGGTTAACGTGTACGAGGGAGGGGTCGCTGATATGAGCAAATCCCAGGTTCTCGAGCCAAGTAGGGTAGTCGAACAGGCTATTCAGAGTGCATCGGAGACTGCAGTAATGATCCTAAGGATAGACGATGTCATTTCGAGCAGGGGGGCTTCTCCAGGGGGAGCAGGCGAATTCGATGGATTAGACATGTAATCCCAATTTTGTGAGATTTAAGAAGTTTCACCGAGAAGTCTGAAGCATCATATTCAATAATCGGCGTCTACTGGAAACATCGTCTAGCCTACGGCTAGTGTGGTGATTGTGTGTCAGAAGAAGTAGGATCTGCAGAGGGTGGTCTCGAAGACTTCCTGAATTCCGGTGATAGATCATTGGAGGTCTTATTCGGCTCCCAGTCAGGGAATGCGGAGGGCCTAGCCTCGAAGATAGCCAAGATTGCAAAGTCTTACGGCCTCCAAGGTAGTGTACACGATATGGATGGATTTGATTTCAATTCTTTGTCCTCAAAAAAGAGAGTAATCATAGTTTGCTCAACATGGGGCGAGGGAGAGCAGCCGGATAACGCAGAGGAGCTCTGGAAATTTGCCAACTCAGATGCCGCAACTAGACTAGAGGGAACCCATTTCGCCGTCTGCGCTTTAGGGGACACTAGTTACGAATTATTTTGTGAATCTGGGAAAGAATGGGACGGACTATTCGAGAAGTTAGGTGCAACAAGAATAGTCGAACGTATAGACTGCGACGTAGATTACGATGCTCCCGCGTCCGAATGGACTCTCAAGGCCCTCCCCGCGCTCGCAGCCGTTGATAGTACAGGACAGTTCTTTGAAGACATGGTAGAGGACATTGTACAATTCGCCAGCGGTTCTTCAGTCGGCGCCGGGGGCGAGGATGGTTTCACTATCCCAATAATCGAAGCTGAACCCATCCAAGTTGAGATTTCCATATTCAGATTCGATCCGTCAGATAACACGACTGGT
>CAXHFZ010000243.1:0-1819 GCA_964016325.1 uncultured Candidatus Poseidoniales archaeon
GGTCATAAATTGACAATTACGGAGTTACCAGTATGGATCATCTTCACCCTGAAGTCAGGAAGCTAATTGACCTTAGAGGTTGGTCTCTGTCTTCAATACAGGAGTCCTCAATGGAAGACTTAGTATCTGGATATGACAGAGTATTGGTCTCACCTACGGGTAGCGGTAAAACAGAAGCCGCCATACTGCCTCTCGCATCGAGATTCATCACAGAGGAGTGGTCTGGGCTCTCAATTCTCTATATCACACCATTAAGAGCTCTAAACAGAGATATCGACAGAAGGCTCGCAGAAATGCTCGAACCACTTGGAATTACAGTGGGCCTGAGGCATGGAGATACATCACAGCGAGAGAGAACGAAGCAGTCGAAGAATCCTCCTAATCTACTGGTAACCACTCCTGAGACAGCTCAAATTATGCTTCTTGGAAGTAGATTGAGGAGGCATCTTTCAGGTTTGAATGCAGTTATATTAGATGAGGTGCATGAGCTGGCTTCTTCAGAGAGGGGGGCACAGCTACTGGTCGGTCTTGAGAGGATTGCAGAATACTGTTCTGAGAAATTCCAGAGGGTTGGGTTATCTGCTACAGTTGGAAATCCGTTAGAGACCGCAAAATGGCTTTCAGATGAGGCGCTTCCGATAATTGGTCCATCACCTAGATTTACTGAGGTTCAAGTTCATAGAGAGGTTCCAACACCATCTGATGAGGCTGAGTCAATAATTTGGTCAAGTTCGCCTCACTCTGTGGCGGCACATAGGAGGCTCGCACAATCTCTTTCTGAGGACTATCCTGCTCTTGTTTTCGTAAACTCACGAAATGCTGCAGAGTCTGTTTCCCAAAGGCTTCGTAGTATGAATGAAGATATTTTGCTAGGAGTACATCACGGAAGTCTGGCTGCTGAAACCAGGAAGGAGATGGAGGATGGGCTGAGAAAAGGCGAGCTGAATGCAATCGTTTGCACTAGTAGTCTTGAGCTGGGCATAGATATTGGAAGCATAAGAAGAGTGCACCAAATGCAGAGTCCGAGAGCTGTTGATAGGTTACTTCAGCGGATGGGTAGAGCTGAGCATGTAATTGGAGGGACTGGTAGAGGTGAGCTTTTGGCTTGGGAGACGGATGAGGTTGCAGAGGGTGCGGTTATTGCGAGGAGAGCGATGTCGGGGGAACTTGAAGGGGTGGAATGGAGGAATAATCCGGGGATAGTAGCTGCGAATCAGTTCCTACAAATGTCAATAGAGAGAGGCGTCGTTCCGATTGATTTGGCTACAAAGATAATTGGGAGATGTTCGATTTTCAGAGATTGGGAAAGGAAGGATAGTATTTCCCTGCTAAAGGTACTGAGCGATAGGTGGATGGTGAACTTCGTTGAAGAACCGTCTGAGTCAGACGTCACTTCTTGGCCGGGAAGGCTTTGGCAGGAGCTATCAGAAAGGACAGATGGAGATGCGCCGTTAGAGAGGCCATCATGGGAAGTTGAACATTCTGAAACTGACAAGATTAGATGGAGGAATCAATTGATTAATGGCCTTCCAGACGTATTGAAGAATGGCTGGTTTTCACCTTCCGGTAGACTTGGTAGAAATAGGATAGATCATATTTCCATGATTCCCGATGAGTTATCTTACAGAGTCAGAGACGCGGTTGGCAGAAGTGTCCTAGGTTCTGTAGATGAGGCGTTTGTTCTTTCATTGGGAGGAGAAGAAGACAGTGGGAAGAGAAGAAGCAGGACATTCGTGATGGCGGGTAGAACATGGCAGATAGTTGATGCTGATCCTGATCAGGAAGAGATTCTGGTTATTCCGATAAAGGACTCTGGGGA
>CAXHFZ010000244.1:0-1810 GCA_964016325.1 uncultured Candidatus Poseidoniales archaeon
CCTACTGAGTCTCGTGGGCTCGGAGATGTGTATAAGAGACAGGAATGATGATGAGTCACAATTATGGAATCTATATCTGTTGGATTTACCGATAATTTATCCAATCTAGACTCTGTCTTCTTTAGTGAGAACCCACAATCTACCAGAACATTAGATTCGCCTGTAGACAAGAGAACAGAATTTCCCCTGCTCCCACTTCCTAGGTGAGTAATCTTCATCGCAACGGCTCCGAGCTATCGGGGACGACGACGACCTTTGAACAAATCCTATGATAATTAATCTCCAAGCTCATTTAATGATTAATCGACTCTTTAGGAACCATATATTTTGAATCAATGTCCGAACGACGCTCCATCACCATCATAAGTCAACCGAGGACGTTGAAGGCTACCTAGTTGGGGCTTTAACATGAGGAGGAAGCAGACGGCGGCTTTTATTGTACTACTTTTGCTAAGTAGTCTCGCTTTTGTTTCTCAAACTAGGCCACAGTCTCCGGTCGACTCCACAAATCCTACTGATGCTCAAGGAGGGGCTCCTCCAGCTACCGATGCAGACGAAGATAGAATCCCCGATCAATATGAGGCAATATACGGGGAGGACATAGTTATTGACACTCCCGAAGGGGACTTCATGGTGCTTGGTTTGGATATGAACAACGGTACTGACAATATGTCTGATCATGATAGAGACGGGGCTGTGGCCCTGTTGGAGTACTGCTGGCCGTATACTCTCGACAAATGCTTTACTGACAGACTTTCCTTAACAGGCAAGCCTCCCGAATTGACAGAATCAGGAAACAGGGAGTATCTGGACCCAACCTCGTCAGATACAGATGGAGACGGACTCCCAGATGGATACGAGATACACATGTGCACTGAAGGAGGACTGGGTTATCTCAACGCGACTAATGCATGGACCTGCCTCTGGTTCGATCCACTAGACCCATCTGATAGTACAGAAGATATTGACAGGTGTGAAGACTTTAGTTTTGGCTGTGGAGACGGTTTTGATGTCAACAGGGATGGTCATATCGATGTTACCGAGAGATATTCAAACTCAGAAGAATACTCTTTCGGAACCCCAGAAAACTGGGTCACAGAGAGAGACGGGCTTTGGTGCTCAGGGACAATTCCGGGAATGAGTGAAAATGCCTGTCAGGAATCAATAGTAAGGCCGACTGGGGACGATGGGTGGCTGGGTACCGATCCCACACGCTCAGATTCTGATTACTACTCCTGGTCTGACTTGTTGGCAACCGGACTTGTCATTCCAGGAGATGGAATTCCAGATGGATGGGAAGCACACTACGGACTCGACCCTAGGAACGCTAGTGATGCAATATTGGACTCTGATAGCGATGGCTGGGATGCGGATAGGGACGGTTACGTAATCCCCGATACTTCCACCTCTACCGCCGCATGGGGGGAAGCCTTCAGTAATTACGAAGAGTACATGGTTTACTATGACGATGGATCTTGGGTAAAACCAGGTATCAGAGGTACTGAAGTGACCAGTCACGATGGAACCGTACTTACTTTTGACCAATCTACGCAGACCCAATTAGTTGATGCGGCAATACACACCATGATCAAAGACGACGATCAGCGGAGAATAATTGTCGGGTCCAAGTATGGAGTAACTACACTAGATCCATTCGGCGAGATATCCTCTCTTCACAGCCTTCGCCCTGGCGTAGAGATGACCTCGATGGTCAGGTGGTCCCCCGGTGGGAACTCAGACTTCTTAGTTATTGGAACGAATCTAGGGGTTCATTGCGTCTCAATGGAAAACGGCCTTCCAATAATGTCAT
>CAXHFZ010000245.1:0-1807 GCA_964016325.1 uncultured Candidatus Poseidoniales archaeon
TTATATAAGAGTCATACTCATAGGCGGGCATAAAAAATTTATCACCGTCTCTATTAATTTCATCATTTCGATGTCTCTTGTCTTCTAAAAGGAACTTAACAGGAACTTTAAAACAGGCTTCTATTTCTTCAGAATTATCGTTCAATACAACATCCTCAGGCACTAAGCCCACATAAGGCGTAACGCTGATGTTGAATCTTGAAACTACGGTATCGATGGGTCCAATCACATTAACTTTTGTTTTATCCAGTCCTGTTTCTTCCTCAGTCTCCCTAAGCGCTGTATTTTCTAAATCAATATCTTCCTTTTCATACATGCCCCCAGGGAAAGAAACCTCTCCTCCATGTGTACCAACTTTATTAGAGCGCAAGGTATAAATGAGCTCTGGCTCATCAGATTCTGTGACAGCTATTAGCACTGCCGCTTTTCTTAACTCAGCTACAGGCGGTTTTCCAGAGTAGGTTTGTATTTTGTTCGCAATTTTATCTAACATCAATAAATGTAATATCTCATTGAAGATAGTTTATACTTCTGGCGCCTTAAATCGAAATAAAATAAGTAAAATGAAATACTGCAGCGTGTGTGGTTCTCTGACGGTCAGAAAGATACCTGAGGGTGACAATAGGGAAAGAGACTGTTGTGAAAACTGCGGCACCATACACTATACAAATCCTAAAATTATTGTCGGAACTATTCCTTATAAAGACTCTGCAGTTCTATTATGTAAAAGAGGTATTGAGCCTAGATATGGAAAGTGGACTTTACCTGGTGGCTTCTTAGAAAATGGAGAAACTGTTTCTCAAGGAGCTTTTAGAGAAACTTTTGAAGAAACAAATACAGAAGTAGAAATGGGCGATCTGTATGCCATCTACAATGTTCCTCAAATCAATCAAGTATATATGCTTCACTTAGCAAGGGTCGTTTCAGATGATTTTTCACCTACTTCGGAAAGTTTGGAAGTACAGTTCTTCAAGGAAGACGAGATACCATGGGATGAACTAGCCTTCCCTTTTGTTCCAATGACTCTTAAAAACTTCTTTTCTGATCATAGGGTTAGTAAGTACCCTCTAACCACTCAAACAATTGAGAGAAAAAAATAATCTCAGTTAATAAACTCTCTTGCGTTATTAAAGAATTTTATCCAAGGACTATAATGTATCCATTCATCGGGACTCCAAGAATATTGATCTTTTAGAAATGCTCTTTCGGGATGGGGCATCATAATAGTTACTGTTCCACTGATATTAGTTACTCCAGCGATACCATTTAAAGAACCATTGGGATTGGCGGGATAATCTTCGGTAAAGCTCCCTTTATCATCTGAATATGTAATCGTCGTGTGATGGTTGTTATTTAATTCAGAAATATCACTGACAGATGCATCAACCCGACCTTCTCCATGAGCCACTGGGACTGTGATAATCGAATCTCCCATATCTTTAAAGAAGATTGAAGGTGATTCTTTTACAGAAACTTGCACTAATCTCGCTTCAAATTTCTCTGATTTATTTCTCTTGAAATCTGGCCAATTAGTCGCTCCCGGTATTAAAGATTTTAATAAGGACAATGTCTGACATCCGTTACATACTCCCAGAGAAAATACATTTTCATTATGAAAAAAGTCTCCAAATTGTGACCTTAAGTCTTTATTAAAGAGAATACTATTTGCCCAACCACCCCCCGCACCTAGGACATCACCATATGAAAATCCTCCACAAGCAACTAAGCCTTCAAATTCAGCTAGGGTATGTCTAGCTGAAATCAGATCAGTCATATGTCTGTCTCTTATACACATCTCCGAGCCCAC
>CAXHFZ010000246.1:0-1791 GCA_964016325.1 uncultured Candidatus Poseidoniales archaeon
TCCTACTGAGTCTCGTGGGCTCGGAGATGTGTATAAGAGACAGGGAATAGGGAATCCCGGGGGGAGAGGGGGTGGTTGTTCTGTCATGGTCGGCGCCACCTGTTTGAGCAGAGACACAACAATACTCTGTATAACGGTTGCTTGAGGATAGATGTAAACAAGTCAGACATCCTTGAAGTCTATTAGCCAGAACACTATCGTATGAGCATGGATGGAACAACCCCCCCAGTACTTTTCGTTGTTGGAACCGCGGGAGCTGGTAAGAGTACATTGGTAACCTCTTTCCAAAGATGGTCTAGGTTCCTGGAAGTTGAAACTCTAGCTATTAATCTAGATCCGGGTGCTGAAAGAGTACATTATGATCCTGAATTTGACGTAAGAGATCTGATTTCGTTATCCGAAGTAATGGATGAATATGATCTGGGGCCTAACGGTGCTCAGATTCTTGCCGCAGATTTGGTTGCATCACAGGCCGTAGACATTCATGAAGAACTAGACGGTCTTTCTGGAGACATTATGGTCATTGATACACCCGGCCAGGTGGAGTTATTCGCTTTCAGGGAAGCATCCAGTCACTTAGTGGAGGTTTTGGGCAGGGGGAGGGCCTGTCTGGCATTCCTATTCGACCCTATGCTTTCGCAAACACCAAGTGGTTTCGTGTCACAAATGTTACTCTCATCGATCGTCCATTTTAGACTTGGACTTCCCACGGCTAATTTTCTCTCAAAATCGGACTTGCTAGAGCCGGAGACTCTTGAGAAAATAGTTGAGTGGGGAGATAACCTAAGTGCATTAGAAGCTGCACTCTACGAGGAGTCGTCGAATCAGTCGATGGCCCACGGTTCGGGTAGTCAGAGAGCAGAGTTTGCCATTGGCCAGCTTAGGATGATGCAACACGCGTCCATTCAGCCCGGACTGATCCCTCTGTCCAGTGAGAATGAAGATGGATTAGCTGATGTCTTGACATTCGTACAGAGTGTGTATGGTGGAATGGCTGATGCTCGCGATGGGTTTGCAGGAGATATTGAGCATGAGAGGAACTGAATCAAAATTAGACTTGTTGGCAATAGATGATTTCGACGGAGAGCTTCAACAATTGATTGATTGGGCCATTAGAATGAAGAATGACGATGGCTTTGCTGATAGCTTCAAGCCTTTAGATGGGATGTCCATAGGCTCGATATACGAAAAACCGTCCACTAGAACAAGAGTCTCCTTCGAGGTGGGGGTCAGCAAACTTGGGGGACAGCCACTTACATTACTCGCAAATGACATTCAGCTCGGAAAGAGTGAGTCAATAGCAGATACAGCTGCAGTATTGTCTAGATTCATGGATGGGATCACGTACAGATGCTTCGGTCATTCTGATGTACAAGAATTGGCCAAACATTCCTCAGTTCCGGTAATTAACGCTCTTTCTGATATGCATCACCCATGCCAAGCAGCAGCAGACTTAATGACGATAACGGAGAAAATAGATACCGTCAATGGCCATGTTTCATGGGTTGGAGATGGTAACAATGTACTACATGACTTGATGCTTGCATGTGCGTCTCTGGGCATCAATATCAAATACGCAACTCCCATAGGATTTGAGCCGGACGCAGATATAGTCTCTAGGGCCGTTGCAATGGCCAGTGAAAACGGTTCCAGTATCGTCTCCTCCAATGATCCGGTTGAGGCAGTAAGTGATGCGGGAGTGGTATACACCGATGTTTTTGTATCCATGGGGGAAGAGAGCTTAGACTGTCTCTTATACACATCTCCGAGCCCACGAGACTCAGTAGGATC
>CAXHFZ010000247.1:0-1786 GCA_964016325.1 uncultured Candidatus Poseidoniales archaeon
CACGACGTCATTCGTCGGCAGCGTCAGATGTGTATAAGAGACAGACATAACAGAAGTGGTGGGAATTATTCCCAATTCCCCGATAGAAGTGTAGTTATCGGTTCCCATACACCAATCTGCGTTACTCCCCGAGTCATCAACACAGTGCTCATCAATGAAATTCTCACCAACAAATGCAATCTGTCCGTAGTCTTCGGAAATACACCTGATCGCTCCTGATTCACCATAGTATAAATCGCCAGAGGAGGGTATCACTGAGTCATTACTGAAGTACGACCTAACCAGGCCGTCCAGACTATTAGATTCAGGGTCTTCAGAAATAACCAAAAATCCGTTACTGATCATATGGGATAGTGGTGCAATCAAACTACTGTAGGGATCGGTTCCTGTGTGGCACGAGACCATGCCTGAGATAAGATCGAAAGGATTAGTCGATTCATCATCATCTGTAGCGTATGAGGCTAGTTCAGTATCTGAAAGAGTCCATCCGGAAACCTGTGAGGATAGTTTTTGATCGTCGTTCTGAATGGCGGCCAGTACTGATAATCCACTCATTTTCCAACCAATAACTGATGCTAGGTGGCCCATAAAAGCCAAGTGAGCATCTCCGGATTCCAATGATCTTACGGCCTCCATATCTGATTCGACGTGGAATACAGAAACATTCACTCCTAGCTCACTACTGAGGAAGTCTGCTAGAAGTGACGGGTCTGTATCCGTCCCATTAGAAGTCTCTGATGTTTGGAATGCTATCCTTAGCTCCTCCAGAGAAATTGTGATTTCTTCTCCATCCTCGTCGTCTACATAGTAAGCTGAAATACCGGGAATACTGGAAACGAAGGAGGAGTATATGCCCAAATGATCATCTGAGTTTGTCTCAACCACGCCCCTGGTTCCGAACGTGTTGAATAGAATATCTGAGGAATCTTTCTCTTCGCCTAAGGACATTAGCAGGTTCATGACATTACTGATGCTGTCGTTTTGGAGGTGGTCTGGATTATAGACGAAAACATCACTTGGGGCCTTTGCGAAAGATGGCAGTGCGATATACCTGTTATTCTCTAAGCACCAATCCTCCCTCTCGTCTATTTCTTCCTCGGGGCAGTAGTCAGAGATTGTGTTATCCTTGAGGAATGCTATCTGACCTGAGCCTTCAGAAAGGCACTTCAGTGCGCCTGACAAACCGTAGTAAGGGGTTCCGGGGTCAGGAATGGATGAGTCCTCGGAGAAGAATCCATGAATAGTACCCCTGAGAGACTCAATATCATTTGGATCACCGAGGACATTTGCATATCCCAATCCCAAGAGGAAACCCATAGGAAGCATCATACCGACTGATTCCAACCAACCTGTATGGCAAGAGGTCATGCCCTCCATCAGTGAGAAGGGATTAGTGAGTGGATCTGAATCCAAATGCGCGGTAGCCATTTCACTATCGTCCAAGACCCACGCATGGGCATTATAGTAAGACCTTCCATCGGACTTCTGATCGGCTGCCAACGCCTCTATTCCATATTGGTTCCAACCAATCCAAGCATTGCCACTGTCCATGTAAGCCAAATCGACGTTACCGAACCTCAGTGCCTCTAACATAGCTACTTTGGAATCTACAGTGTAGATAGAAACATCAAAATTGGTATTTTTGGAGATATAATCCGCTAGTATTTGCGGATTCGTATCTGATTCCAACATATCGGCCGATAGTTCGTAAGCGATTACTAACGAGGTTCTTTCCGAATCTCCTTCTTCGTCTCCAATACACCCTGAAATAATGCAAGATAAGAGG
>CAXHFZ010000248.1:0-1783 GCA_964016325.1 uncultured Candidatus Poseidoniales archaeon
ATCCTACTGAGTCTCGTGGGCTCGGAGATGTGTATAAGAGACAGCCTAAGAGCGGCTATACCTGCTAAGGCGAATGCATCGAATAAGTTCCCGTCATCAGATATTGCATGAAGGTCTAGAATGACCTGCCAAGCCTTCTCTCCGGGAATAATACAGAGGTCGTCAACATCGATACAACCAGATTCTCTGATTCCACGATCTACCACTCTTCCAAGCTCTATCGCTTCGGGACTGGGCGGTCCAGCTTCCCAGTGTCTTCCCGCTATCGGCCTTACCTCACATGAACACATCAAACCACCTTGATTGGGTCTGTCTGGATATGGAGTCATTAGCTGGAACTTGACCCCTGCCAATACTATTGTATTACCCATTGTGACTCTGGCGGAACCTTCAGCCCTTGGGAGAATTCCTGTTTCTAATTTGAGCTCTCTGGCCCCAAACTGCTCTCTACCGTCCAGTCTAGAGTCGTTTTGGGCGAGATCAGCGAGATGATCCCTAAGTAGATTGGGGACTGTTGGGGCGGACATCAGTTGTCACCTCCCTTTAGTGCGTCAATCATTAGTTTGTGGACTTCCATCGCGGCGTCTACATTGTAGTCCCATGCCTGTTTGAATTCATCTGGTGATAAGTCACCATCCATTTGTAGGAATACTAACTCTCCGGTATTAGGGAGTATTCCCATGGGCAAATCTGCCTCCCCGTAATTGTCCTCTTCTTTGTTGAGGTCACAAACTACAACGTCGTTGACCTTGCCACTGGCTACACTTATCACCATGTCTGTCATTGGAATTCCAGCATCAGCTAGGGCGACTGAGGCGGCAGTGAGTCCTACGCACCTAGTTCCTGCTTCTGCGGAAACTATTTCGATGCTTACTCTTATCTTAGATCTTGGGTATAACTCTAACAGAACTACGCTCTCCAACGCATCTTTGGTCACTTTACTAATCTCTCTGCTTCGACGATTGAAGCCTGGCCTTATCCTATCGGTTGTAGAGAAGGGCGCCATATTGTATGCGACATCTATGACTGCCCTGTCTTGACGTTGGATCTTTCTAGGGTGTGCTTCCATCGGCCCGTAAACTGCGACTATGGCCTCATTGGTACCCCAAACCATCCTGCATGAGCCATCTGCGACGGGAATTACACCGGTTTCGATTGATATTGGCCTGAGATCTCCTGGCTTTCTGCCGTCCATCCTCAGTCCGTTTTCATCAATCATCTGAACATCTCCGTAACCACCCACTATGCATCAACTCCTATCTTTCTGGCCTCTGAAGATATGCTATTAATCCTCTCTCTGACCTCTAATATATTTTCAAGCTCCCCATCAATCCAGAGACGACCGTTATCGGCGACGACTATTCTACAGTCAGTCTCCATTTTCATCTCCCTGAGGAATGCCCCTCCTTTTCCTATGAGCTTACCTAGGAGGTGAGGATCTAATTCATCCAATGCTCCTGAACGAATCTTTCTGAGACCCATTCCCTTCATTGTGACGACACTCTGGTGTGTTTCTTCAACCTCCTGAACCCTGCAAAGAATGGAGTCCCCAATGTCTAATATTTTCCTAGTACCTCCAAACTCAACCTTAGCTGGGCCGAGACTCATTGGTAGAATCGAGTTGAATGGGGCGCCTATGTCAACAAACCATATGTTGTTGGTACATCCTTCTATGTGACCTATTACTAAGTCTCCAGGTCTAGGCATATATCTTGTATGCAGAGGGCTAACAGAAATTGTATTCCCCTGTCTTCTCAGTTTTCCTTGTTTTGTCGAGATGATG
>CAXHFZ010000249.1:0-1771 GCA_964016325.1 uncultured Candidatus Poseidoniales archaeon
TTTCTATCCAGCCATCTATGATGAAGGCGTGCTCGGAAACAGCGACACGAGTAGGAGCTGTGTGCACATCATGATCTCTCTCAAGTATTTCCAAACCACAAGCCAGATTTTTCCCGTTGGAATCGACCCACCTCTCAATTGATTTCCCGAGAGTTGATTTTTCGTTTTGAAGGGCCTTCCTTGCGGCCCTGATTTCTTCGAGCCTAGCAGATGGGGCGCCCTCTTTTTGTGGGAGATTTATCGGTTGGAATCCGGCTTTCTCAAGTTTTTCGTTGACTTGTCGTGCATTTTCTGTCTTCGTGAACACTGCTACAACATTGACCTTCCCGCTTTTTGACTGGAAGATCATGCTTGTATTTCCATTAGCCTCAACTTGTAGGGGTTCTGTAACAATTCCCACGAAAGATTCGATTGAATCGTAGCCTGTTAGGAGCTCTAGGTCTATATCTAAAGATGCCAGTAATTCCAAGCTTGACTCTTCCTCTTCCAAGGATGAAATTTCACTATCGAGATCATCCACCCTCGACTGCATATCAAGAAGGTCGTCGATCTTGCTTGGGAAGTCCTCGGAGAGTAGTTTCCTAATTTTTGATGGGTGAATAGCGCTTTCTGGACCCTCAATTTCCACTACTGACGCGGCAGACCTTGCCTTAACGAGTAGCTTACCGACGTTTTCGGATTCTGAATCGGGGGAGCCGAGACTGAATCCCTCCTCTGTTCCGTCATAATCTAGAATGTGAAGAGCCTTTAGTTGAGACAATGTGGATATCGCCTCGCTTAACTTATCCTTGGAGCCTGCCGCAATTAGCCTCCCCATTTGTTGGGTATTAAGTTGCGACATATGAGGAGCTCTCCTGAATCTAGCTTGACCTGAAAGCGTCTAGAATAATCTTGACTGCCTTCTTCCTGTTATTTCGGCTTTGGTTGTGAATAGAATTGATTGATGATTCCCCACCTTTTGTGACTTTCTTTGCCTCTTTTTCTGCTACTCCTCGGGCCTCTGACATTATGCCCAGGCTGGCTGATTCTGAATTTGCTTTTCCTGATTGAATGACTTCTGTTGCTGACAGCCTGGCTTTTGTGATAATATCTGTAGCCTCCAGTTCGGATTTTGCGATGATTTTTCTTGCATTTTCCTCTGCATCCCTTATGGCCTTTAAGACCGCCGCTTTCGTCATTAATGGCACCTTCATTGGGTCCGAATGTTAACGAGTTTATCATGCTAACCTCACGTCTTTCAGGTCATAATGTCGGATTTTACACCTGACCTTCTTCAGGAACTATCCAAATATGGGGGATTAGGCCGAGTGTTCGTGGATGCGGAGACAATAGGCAGGGAGGACTGGGAGGAGCTACAGAGGAATCTGGAAGCAACCATCCCTGTATATGATAGGGTGAACAGAGTCGCAACCTTCGGTCAAGTTTCTAGATGGAGGAGAATGGTCAGGAATAGGCTCCCCGAAGAAGGACGGATTCTAGAGATAGGATGTGGTCCAGGGAGCTTCGCAGAGGACGTATTGGGATACGATTTAGTATGCCTTGATCCAATACCAGAGATGCTAAGGGTCGCTAAAGGTAGAGTGGATCTAGCACGGTCTGAGAGGGGTGATAGTCCCGCTACATTTGTCCACGGGAAAGCAGAGGAGTTACCATTCGAGGACTCTTCATTTGATGCAGTATGTACCTTATTTTCGTTTAGAGACTGGTATGATAAAAGAGCAGGAATTTCTGAGGCACTCAGGGTCCTCAAGCCAGGAGGTGTGTTCATCAT
>CAXHFZ010000250.1:0-1728 GCA_964016325.1 uncultured Candidatus Poseidoniales archaeon
GGTGCCTTCTTTGGAGGTGGCGGCGCCCTCATGGGAGGTGGTGGTGGTGCCTTCTTTGGAGGTGGCGGCGCCCTCATAGGAGGAGGGGGCGGTGGTGCCTTCTTCGGTGGAGGAGGGGGTTTGTCGGCCACGCTATCATGCGATGGAAGGACGGAGTACCTTTGAAGAAATCGGGCGAAGTACTCTCTGAAGGGGCACCATAGACAAGATTGAATTGCTATAGCGGGAGGGGGAGGTGATGCAACCAGACGAGGCATGGGGGTCGAGATGGCTTTCTTGCGCTCACCCTCTATCCCACAGATACATGGAGGTCGCTTGTGACAAACGCTCTCTCGTTATTCTGGCAGCCGACGTTCCTAAGGTGGATGACCTAGTTGGTTTAGTTGATCTGGTAGGACCTCATATTGCAGGTTTGAAGACGCATGTAGACATGACCGAGGACTTCACAATTGAGGAGTGGAGCAAGGTCGTGAGTGTGGCTAAGAAGCATGATTTGCTTCTGTTCGAGGACAGAAAGTTCGCAGACATAGGAAGAGTTACCGAGACTCAGATGGGAGGGATGTACGATATCCGATCATGGGCAGATCTCGTCACCTCACACAGCGTTAGTGGGCCGGACATTGTGGACGGGATAGCCGCGGCGTGGGATAGCGTGCAGAGGATCGGGGGAGTGCTTCTTCTGGCTCAAATGTCCAGCCGTGGCAATCTGCTGGAAGCGGGTTACACCGACAGTACCCTTGAGATGGGGACCGCGTCCCCTCATGTGGTCGGATATATCGGAAACGGGAGTAACCCCGATGACATTTCGTCTCTAAGGAAGAAGGTGGGTGAAGGGAGGATGATTTGGACACCTGGCGTGAATCTCTCGGCTGAAGAGGGGGCCTTAGGCCAGCGATACGGTCATCCATCTGATGCCATCTTGGCAGGATCGGACGCTGTGATCGTAGGATCTGGGATCCACAAGTCAGGGACCCCTGCGGCCGCCGCCAAGGCCTACGGTGATGCTACATGGGCCGCATTGATGAGCCGTTGAGCTACAGGTGCTTGTCTGAGCTGTCTTTAGGTCTAAGTGCAACCAATGCGACACTAACTAAGAGAGCCAGACCCAGCGGTCCAGTGACGAATATCTCCTCTGTTGCAGTGAACTCCCAAGTTGCCGTTGACCAGCCTAGTGCTACTGTCTCCAGCACGGATGCCAGCATAACGACATCATAGAGTGCCCTCTCCTGCTGTGGGTCCCTGGCTGCCAGTAGTGCCCCAACCCCGTTTACAGCTACTAGTGCGGCTCCGAGATTCCTTAGCCATGCCATGTTCTCTGTAGTGGCGCCTTCTAGCTCAATGTACCACTCGGGATATACTAGGAAGACCATCCCCATCCATATGCTGGACCATCCGCAGATTTTCAGTGTTAGCTTAGTGTAATCCATGGTCAAACATCCGTCAGCGCTGAATTCACTCTGGACCTGCCGGGGACATCGTGTACAGGCCGTGAATGGTCATTAGCATTACACCAGACACAGGGAGAAGATACAGTTCCTCTAGGTTGATTCCTCCATGGGTTACCATAGTGATAAGGAAGGACTCTACCCACCAGACACCTACCAGTACAACTCCGGCCGTCGTAGGTGTCAAGCTTCCGATGTTCAATCGGCCTGTGGCGGTTCCGACTAGAGCTATCACGGATGATAATAACATCAAGAGGCCCAGGTAAGCGATATTCTTCTCCAT
>CAXHFZ010000251.1:0-1719 GCA_964016325.1 uncultured Candidatus Poseidoniales archaeon
ATCCTACTGAGTCTCGTGGGCTCGGAGATGTGTATAAGAGACAGGGTCTCCCTTCATCGCTCTTCTAGCAATTGGTCTGGCAGCGTACACATGGGGGAAATCAATAAGCCACAAAACAGGAACATTCTTGATTCTATTTGCCATAGTATGTTCTGTTCTAGCTGCCCTTATAGCAGATTCAATAGCACTGCCTGGAGATCCAAGACTTCCAATATCATCTTCGGTATCTAGGGGGTCTCTTGCCTCCTTCATGCTGGTCCTCCTGATCTTCTCTCTACCATTCAACATCAGGAATTTAATACTGACATTGCAGTCTCACGCGAGCAAGATTTACACAGGAGGTTTCAGAGGACTAAAATCTCCAAGGGTGAGGCTAATAGCAAGCCATATCTCTCATGTTGGAATCCTCCTACTACTCATAGGGCACGTTTTTACCACAACACTGGTTGATAGATCGGATCCTTCTCACTTGATTACTTTGGAGAAGAACGAGCCTGTATCGTACGGGAACTACGAGTATGTGTTGATTGATACAATAGTACTCTCTGAAGGAGATGAAGATTTTGAATTTAAAGTCGGCGATGGCTTTCTAGGGGTGGTCATTGAAATGAGGAAAGATGGGGAGCTTGTTGATACTCTGGTCCCAGGTATACTAAGATTCGGACCGGTCCCTAGATCAGAGGTGGATAGACACGTAGGACTATTCGGCGATACTATTCTCATAATGGATGGTTTCCAAGTGCAAGATCTAATGCCAGCACTATTCTTCAACCAGACTGAAGGTCTCGATAGAGTGAGGGTGACAATTCATGAACTTCAGGGTAGCCACTTAGTTTGGACTGGATGGGTACTCTTGATTATAGGAGGAATTCTGGCGTTTTCGTCATCTGAAAAACCCTCCAGCAAAGAGGAAGAATGAATCCTCGCCCAAGCATTCGGCACCGTTTGAATGAAAAAGGGGAAGCGGGTCGGCCGGACGCCAAGGAGGCGAATCACATGGACAATGGTGCAATAGTACACATCGACTACGACCTTTACGAGGTCGACTCTGAGAGACTCATCGAGACTACACGCGAGGACGTAGCCAAGGAGCATGACCTATTTGATGAAAATAGGGAATACTCGCCAATGATTACCGTCGTGGGAGACGGGAGACTGATAGCAGGGTTTGAAGCATCTCTATCAGACGCTGAAGCCGATAAAGACTACGAAATAGACATAGAAGCTTCTGATGCATACGGTGAGAGAGATGCCAGTCTCGTTGAGACAATTGGGCAGAATGTTCTGATGAGAAGCGTGAGGGATCCTAATATGCTAGCAATCGGCGCTCCAGTGGAGATTGGAGGAAGGACCGGCGTGCTACAATTCTTGAGTGCTGGCCGTGCCAGAATCGACTATAATCACCCATTAGCCGGATCAACACTCAGGTACAACTACAATATTGTCAAGGTCGTTGAAGATCGCAAGGAAAAGGTCGAGACACTTCTCAAAATGAATACCGGTAGAGATGACTTCGAGATTGGCTTCGAGAAAGACGATCTTACTGTAACTCTTCCAGATACCATTGCATACGATCAAAACTGGTCATACGCTAAGTTCAGCCTCGTAAGGACACTCAGAGACCATATCGGAGTAGGGACAATCGTCTTCAGAGAGGTTCATGAGCCCAGAGCCTGTCTCTTATACACATCTGACGCTGCCGACGAATGACGTCGTGTG
>CAXHFZ010000252.1:0-1719 GCA_964016325.1 uncultured Candidatus Poseidoniales archaeon
AACGGGGAAATCAAGCTACCCGGAGGACCGATAATCCAGGTTATCAGCAAAAATAATTTGAGATATTGATGTGACTTAAGCTCAGTGCAACGTTTTTACAGATAATTCAGTAAATAGACCAAAACCCCCTTATCTGAGGCATCTTTAGTTGTGTATGTGGAAACATGATCGGAAAGGTGAATGGTTTCTGTTTGAAGTGCAAAACCTACGGTGAAATTATTGATTGTAGATTAGATCTGATGAAGAACGGTAGAACCCGTGCACATGGAATCTGTAGTCAAAAAGGATGTACTGGAAAGATTTCTAAAATTGTTTCTTAGTAATTGAAACATTCATTGAGTAGAACGGGCTCGCATTATTACTGGGCTCGTGGTCTAGGGGTTATGACGTCGCCTTGACATGGCGAAGATCGCAGGTTCAATTCCTGCCGAGCCCACCAGTAACTTGTAAACTATTATTACAGTTAATCAAGAATAGGAGACTCTCAGTTTACCAGCACCTTTCGACTTTACATTTTCAATGGTGATATTCGGTATCTCTGAAATATTTCCCACATGTGTCCCTCCACAGGGGCACAGATCAATATCCTCTATCTCCACGACTCTGAGCATACTTATGGATGAAGGTATCCTATCCATGAAATTAGTATGCCTCATTTTTTCATGGCCTAGTATTTCCTCTCTCGACCATTCATGAATCAAGACTTCCGCGCCCGAATTTAGAACATCGTTAACTTGTAATGATATTTCTCCAGCATCAAAAATGTCTCTATCTGGGAACCATAAATCAATCCTTGTAGTGTGATCACTAATCTGATTACCTACTGTTTCAGCTTTGTACATGTCATTTGCTATTGCTGAAAAAACATGCTGGGCTGTATGCATCATTGTATTCCTATTTCTCCAAGAAGAATCTATCTTACATTCAACCCTGTCACCCTCCCTAAATGTCCAAGGGTTGTCTAGAGGGTGTAGAATTTTATCACCCGGTTTAACTTCCCCCATGTTACTAAATTTATCACCAGAGGAAATTGATCCCTTATCACCGGGCTGTCCTCCACCTCTTGGGTAGCAAAATGTCCTGTCAAGAAAAACCCCATCATCAATGATATCCGTAATTGTAGCCTCGAATACTGGAGGGTTTAGACCTGGATGTTGGGTAAGGTGCATTTTTTCTTGCATAAAATCACATAAAAATCCTAGTAAGATCCCCGTTTAATAATGACTCAGAAAGATTTCTTGTATCTTCGGATAATGCCCTATCGCCATTGAGAGGCTTGACAATTCCCCTTGACCACTCTAGAACCCTAGAAACCCCATGACCGGGTTTTTCATCGATTCTATACATTGCTTCTGAAGCACAAATGATCTCATTTGCGATAACATTGGCTAGCAATCTAGTGGAAATCATTGTTCTGAAAGCTCCGGTGGCCCCCATTGAGGAATGGTCCTCTTTTCCCATGCTAACAGGAGTATTTGAGGTAGTTGCGGGGTTTGAGAGTAGGTGTAACTCT
Source organism: uncultured Candidatus Poseidoniales archaeon (assembly GCA_964016325.1). Lineage (GTDB taxonomy): Archaea > Thermoplasmatota > Poseidoniia > Poseidoniales > Thalassarchaeaceae > MGIIb-O5. Next base: position 1,514 of record CAXHFZ010000252.1, read on the forward strand.
GCTAAGACTGCAGCCGATGAGTATTGGATTATCATTAGACCGCTTTCAAGACCTTCGTCCTTAGCTAGGAATGCGCTATGTCCGCTCCATTTTGGATCTAAGATCTGATTTATTCTTCTCTCCGAAATACTCGCAAGCTCGTGACATGCTATGGAAATAGAGCTGTCTCTTATACACATCTGACGCTGCCGACGAATGACGTCGTG
>CAXHFZ010000253.1:0-1698 GCA_964016325.1 uncultured Candidatus Poseidoniales archaeon
AATATTCAATATTGATACTATCAGGACTTTGTATGTTAGATATCTTGACGACATCGCCATTATCTCCTTCAACCAATATCGCATCGTCATCAGCTGAAGTATCCAGAATTCCAATGAAAGAAGCACCTTCTGATAGAATCTCGCTTCGACTGCACCTGTTTATTTGACAATTAGATGAAGCGGATATGGATGCCCATTCAGCTTGCTGTCCTGGAGGCGGTACCAAGTCAGGTAGATCTGAATTCTCAATGATGTCCGATTGCTCGCCAATGATTGACCTCATAGCAAAATTTTCCATGACTAGAGATGGGTTTGCAAGAAGCTCCCAAGATATCGATCCATTGACTAAGCCAATCCACTCTACAAGGTGAGTATCCATAATCCGATATTGAGAGTCATTGGTCCAAACAACCAACTCCATATCCTGACATGTATCTAGCTTACAAGAAAACTCTATCCAGAAAGGGCCGTCCACATCAGAATTACCATGGAACAATACTTTCGAGTCGACATCGTCATCGGCCCCCACTACACCTGTCACTGTCAGCATGAGTACAGCTACAATCGAGCCCAGTCTCGCCGCAACCATGACTGCCGGAAACAGTCTTGCCTTAGAATCCTTCAAGCGAAATGTTCCACTCGCAGGCGCATGAGTGACAGGCCATTGTCTAGAGAAGTCACCTCAAGAAACCGTTTTTCTAGACTTTTTTCACTAGGAGATAGGAGAAATCCTGCCTCATGGGCACCAGGTTTGGTCCTATCTGAATTGGATCCAGAGATTAATCTGGAAACAGCCCCATTCATTTTCCGAAGGGATTCAACTAAACTCCCCGCAAGACTGAATCTAAGCACTCGTGGAGACTTATGCTTCCCTTTCGATGGCGAAGACCGATGGGAAGCATCCGAAGGCTTAGTTCTGCCTCCGAGTCTCTCGGCATCCAATTCTGGAGAATTCGGTTCTGGAAATCAATTCCTACCACTATCGTGGCAGTCTCTCCATCATGATATTTCTCTGCTAGGCGCAGAACTTCAGCCTTCTGTTATAGCGATTACAGATGCTCCTCAGTTATCTAACTCAAGTGGGAAGTTAGTAGAGGCCCTGATTGTAATCAGGAGGAGATTCCCCTCCTCGCTGATTTGGACCCCTGGAATCTCTGGGCCAGATAACTGTGCGCTTTTATCTTGGTTCGGAGTAGATCTATTCGATCTCTCAAGATCAAGAATAGCTAACGCTAACGGCATCCTCCTTACCTCTGACGGACCACGATATGCAGAAACATCCCTGGGAGAGAACGTGAACATGAGCACTCAAATAGATCATTGGAGGTATTCGATTGCATCACTAAGGTCAGCAATTAGATCAGGAACTGTAAGAGAGTTGGCTGAGAAGGCTAGTCTTTCTAGCCCAAGATCCGTTGAAAGGCTTAGAAGACACGATACGTCAATCAAGACTGACAAAGGAAGCTCCACTCTGACAGCAGTGGACACCAGTGGAAGAAAGCTGAGGTACAACTCTCCTGTAAGTAGGCAAGACCCTTTGGTTTATGATTGGAGAAATAGAGTCTCAAGACTACATACCCCACCTAGTCACCAAGAACAGTTACTGATTTTACTTCCATGTTCTGCAACTAAGCCATACAGGCTTTCTCAAAGTCATCATCGCTTCATAAGAAATATTCCCAGCAATAGGGCGCATCA
>CAXHFZ010000254.1:0-1670 GCA_964016325.1 uncultured Candidatus Poseidoniales archaeon
ATTGAAGAGTGGTACAGAGAGGGAATACCCAATTCTAATCCGCCCTAATCAAACCACTCTCTTGGGCTTCCATCTTTGTGCATTGATAATTCATCTCCTACGCCACGTGGAATCTCTCTTCTGCCCTCATGCCAAGTGGCTGACTCCAACCATTCAATTAGGCCAACTCCAGTAATGGAGATATCAATACCCCCTCCGATTACTCTTTCACCAAGAGTGAAAGATACCTTGCCAGCCAATGAAGCCAACCTGGAGATAGTGAAATCGCAATTTTGGTCATCCTCCTCCATGGTCATCGCATCTAACGCAGTATCGAGGATAGATTGATTCCTAATGGCCTCCAGAAAATGATCCATTGATGTTGAAGTACCATATATTATCTCTGGATTATTTTTCGAAGGAAAACCACTTTCCCTGTTAATGATTTCAGGCGACCAGTCAGGGAACAATGATTTTACAGATTGAATAACCTTGTCTAAATCCTCATATGGTTGCAGGGTGGTTGAGATCTCAATCTCCCTAATCATGTCTCTTCGAGTACAACGAAGCTGAAAGTTTTGTTCATCCTTACTCATATACGCGAATGATTCAAATGAGAAATTTCTGGTGGGCGTATATGTCGGAGCGTTCCTCTGCCATCTCACTGGCTTTGTTATTCGCACCAACATTATGCGTCTTAGCTATTAGATTTGGATTGCCGGCTCTTGAGGAGGTGATCTCTGAAGATTACGCATTGGAAATTTCCATTCACGCATTTGCTCTTTTACTGGGCGCACTGATGCTTTACAGATATCTCAGGGTAGAAGATCATGAGTATCATAGATCTCGGGCAATTAGGAGATTGTCAAGGACTTACAAGAGTGAGGATCGAGGGCTTTGGGATGAGAAATCAGACCGCGCTTTGCAGAAGCTGGAAATCAAGGCTAACACATCAAACAGGAGAATCAGTACAAAGGTTGCCAAGAGAATGACTGGAAAGGTCGGAAATCTAAACACTGAGATGGATGAATCCGAGGTGGACGATGATTACAAGGCAGAAGTGCGTGTTTCTGGACTCCAAACAATTACTGATCAGGAAAATATAGTCCTCGACGGAGAACAAAAGAATCGCATTTCAATATCTAATATCATCAACTCCTCCTTAGACAGATCTGCCAGAAGGAGAATTCTGAGGATGAAGAAAAAGGAAGAGAAGAAGAGATTGAAAGATCTTCAGAAAACTAAGAAGAGAGCGTCTAAAAATAAACTTTCAAGTAGTCCTTGGGATGAAACTCACTCTTCTTCAAACATTAGAACAGTCAACAAGTGTAATCATTGCGGAGCGATGAATGACATTGACTCTCAGTATTGTATAACATGTGGAAATTACTTGTTATCATAGGGAACGATTCAAATCACCCCCACTTTAGCCTTTGACATCATGACGGAGAAGAGGGACTACTACGATGTCCTCGGGTTAAGCAGAAATGCATCCGACGGAGACATCACAAAGGCGTTTCGATCACTTGCTAGGAAGTATCATCCAGACAAGAATCCAGATGACGCGGAAGCAGAGAAAAAATTCAAGGAAGTCCAAGAGGCATTCGCAATACTTTCCAATAAGGAAGAAAGAAGGAAGTATGACACCTTTGGCCATAGCGGACCAGGTTCGTCTCCATTCGGTCCTGGTG
>CAXHFZ010000255.1:0-1652 GCA_964016325.1 uncultured Candidatus Poseidoniales archaeon
GCGAGGACGTTGAGTTCAAAGGAATCCCCATGGTAGAACACAGGGTTAGCTTGACTCCAGCCAATACACAAATCCAAGGGAAAATCCTAGGTGCGGGAAATTGGGTGGATGCGCTCCCAGGGGCATTGCCTGTTTACCTCGGTGCGGACATTGACATGAAAGTCGAGCCAATCTCTAATGCAGTTATGTACGGTAAGGTGAAAGTAACCTTCCACCTAGATATGAGAGGTACTGGTTCATCTAATCCTGTCATCGGAGAAGATACAATGCCAGTGTTCGAGATTCACACCTACAGCGAGATAGCTGATGAGGATGCTTCTGACTTCAATGCGCAAGTCACCGATAACATGGGACCATTTGGGTGGACAAACTTCGGTGGCAGTGTTGGCGGGATCCTTCTGGTGATTTCAGTCGTGCAGGCTATGTTCTACGTAATTGGAATCGGATTGATTGGATATGGCGGACTAGTTATGAAGGACGAAGATGAGGAATCCCTGATCGCAGAAGAAGAGGAATAATTACCCACTCCTGTTGATATTTGGCACGAAGGGTTTGAACCCCCTCGTATGGACGGAGTGCCATGCAAGAAGGCCGGAGAGGTTTATCCCTACTCGTACTCATATCTCTGATACTCTGGTCTTCCAGTGGCATGGCATCTCCTGGGAATGAAGATGGGGGTGTTGGGTCAGCGGTTTGCGAATCAATATGCATTAGCGAGGTGATGCCTAATGCTGATGGCTCGGACCAGGGAATGTTTCCCCAGGGAGAATGGGTAGAGTTAGTTAATTCCGGAAACTACGATGTCAATCTGTATGGTTGGGCGATTGTTGATATTGGGGGTTGGTACCATCCCATCAATGAGCAGAGCTGGGTGGGTTTTGATGCCTTGGAGTCTCCCTATGTTCTCAGATCTGGGGGGTATGCCATCATAGCAGAGAACGAGATTGGCACACTCAGGTTAAATAATGCTGGAGAAACAGTTTACCTAGTTGATGATGGTAACCAGACGGTGGACGAGATCGTAACAGGCTCAGCCTCCAATGGGATATCCAAAATAGCCGATCCGTCTGATACGGACGGAATATGGGTTGATTCAATCGAGCCCAGCCCAGGGAACGCGAACCCCGGCGGGGGCGATGGAGATGGACCAATAGACATCGAAGCCTCTTGGTGGGATGGGGAGTTTGATGTCAAATTTACCAGAATTATGCCTGGCGAGGTACCGAATAGGAACAATGACTGGTTTGAAATTACAAACATCGGAGACGAAGAGGTTAATTTGGAAGGTTGGAATATTACGAGAGTTAGTTCATCGGGAGAGTTCCATTCAACGATAAAATCATTGGAGATGATGCCCGGCTCTTCAGTGGTCATTTCTGAAAGTCCATACAACCTACTACTGGATGGAGGGATAGTGTCACTAGATGCAAATCAGATTCTGACGGCCTCACCCTGGCTGGTGAATTCAGGTGGCTCACTTATCCTAGCTGAGCCCAATGGGACTGCTGTTGACTCGATAGTGTACGGAAATGGAATCGCTGGGATTGACGGTTGGACCGGTCCTGCCATATCGGTACCCGGCGATGGGTCACCGGGATTGATTCTAATGCTGTCTCTTATACACATCTGACGCTGCCGACGAATGACGTCGT
>CAXHFZ010000256.1:0-1650 GCA_964016325.1 uncultured Candidatus Poseidoniales archaeon
ATAGACAACAAGAGTAGATGACACAGCGCCAATATCAAGCATTACCACAAGGCCATCTTCGGGAACGTCTTTAATGAAGGAGAATGCATTACTCATTGCAATGGGATTTACATCAACGATGCCAGGCTTCAAACCGCAATCTTTAAGGAGGTTTATATGGTTGTTTAATACACCTTTTGTGCAAGCTACAAGTCCTACGTCTATCTTGTCCACCTCTTTCTTATTTGAGCCGATTATCTGATAATCTATTACCGCGTCAGTGCCATCCATTGGAATGTGTTTTCTGGCCTCAAAAGTCATGGCGGATTCAAGCTCATCGGAGGGCATTTCCATAGTAGTTATTTGCTTGATACTAGCAGATGATCCATTGATGCCCGTAATGAGTCCTTTCGCCTTTTTAGGGTTAAAATTCTGCTGCCTAAATAGTTCTTTTACAGCCATCACCCAGTGAGCCTGATCTACTTTTTCAGGGTCATATGCAGAATTCGGCTCAGGGACTAATCTAGAACCTGCATCAACTAATTTATAGCCATCTTTAGTCTGATCGGCTGCAACCATCTTTACATATTGCCTTCCAATATCTAATCCTAGAAACATTATAATTCCTTAATCTTGATCATGGTTCCTCGCCTCGCCGTAAGAAGCCATCTTTAAAATCACTGTATTATTAGTGCTCTGAAGATCAGGGAAATAAGGCGGTGGCTTCAGCTGGAGGTTCCAATCATAGTGATAATCTTTGTCGTAGCCGATGTCACCTGTCATGTAGGGCCCAGTTTGATTTCTTTTCATGTATCCTCTTCTAAATTGAACAACCGATCCCCAAAGTCTAACCAGACCTCGATAGTCACCCTGATTATTGCTAGAGTATTGCCCTGATTGGGATTCAGGACGGTATCCATTTCTGTGCCCACCTCGTCCATCTGCAATAGGCAGATTATCGTATCCAGTTGCTAAAGTTGGACCAGAGTAACCAATGGTTGTATTTTGCCAGTAGTGTGATATAAACCCCCCATTCATAGCTAATATGGCAGCATTAATCTTAATATTACCACTACCTGTTCCTCCACCTCTGGCACCATTTGGGATGGTATTTGCGATGATAACACTTCCCCCAGCAATAAGTCCGAGAACATTATTTGTTCCTCCTGATTGAGGATGAATTACAGCACCGCTATAGTATGAGTCTGAATAAACCACGTCATCGATAAGCCATATATTACCCCAAACTCGATCAATTGTATTGCTGCCAGAGTGCACACGATATTCGGTATAGTCATCAGTAACAATGGTATATTGTCCATCTACCACACCACGAACAAGAACCTGTCCTCCTTTTATGTAAATAACTTGAGGAGAATTTCCTGTTGAGAAAAAAGTGCGACTCATATATACATGTTCGCTATTGTAAATCTCATTTGGACAGGTAAAAATATCACATGTAGAACCTCCAGCGTTCCAATAATCAAAGTCAAAATGCTGTCTCCCACCTGCTAAACAATATTCTGACCAATTATCAGGATCTATTTGTGTTCTATCATGGTCATGATAGAGAATATGATTATTCCATTCGACGTCCTCATTCAATCCACTACTAGCACTGGTATTAACAAAAGTGATATTTTCATCATCATTAAACCCAATACCTGGGGG
>CAXHFZ010000257.1:0-1640 GCA_964016325.1 uncultured Candidatus Poseidoniales archaeon
GGACACCAGGCTTGGGCACGGGTGTGGCTGACATAATTACTTTAGCAACATCTTAGATTCAATAATGTTCGTGATGGAAGCTTAGAGGCTCTTCAGAGGAAATGCTACTTTTCTTCGACCCATTCTTCCTTTTCTGTATCCCAAAGCCAACCTGGATGGTCATCGTCCTTGACAAACCTGCTTTCGTCTTCATGTAGCCTCTCTTTCTTATTGTAATTATGCTCTGTCTCAGGCTCAGTATCGTCTTCGAATTCGATGAAGAAGTACGCGAAACCTGCCATTCCCAGAATTACAACAACTGCGATAATCACAAGGAATGGGGTACTTGATGATTCTGAGTCGCTCACAGTGATCTTAGAACCGTCATATTCGAGGCCTCCGTACATGAACTGAGGGGTAGCAGAGCTTGATATTCGAGATCCTGGTATTCCCATAGTCCATGTTGAATCATCTGAAACAACTGTATTGTTGACAGGAATTCCTCCGATTGTAGCTGTAACAGTTCTCCCTGGAAGGCCAATGCCTGAGAAGATAGCAGTTTCATCTTCGGAAATCCTTATTTCTGGGGGTACATCGACACGGAAGTCTATTGCAATGACTTCGATGCTCATTGGGATTGAGTTTGCCTTTGACCCGAATTGATCTGATGCGACAAATACCACATCGTTAATTGACCAACCAGATATCTCGGGATCGAAGAAAGCCATCGATGTCGGGTTATATCTAGCCACACCGTCTGCAGATACTGAAATCACTACTGGATATTCGTCATCTGAGGCTATTTCTTCGTCATCATAAACTGATAGAATGAGCTCTTGATTAGGATCTGGATCTGAGAAGAAATCCAGAAGATTGATTTCGAAAGTTGTACATCGGTCAGCTGATTGTGAGTTTTCTTCGCAGTATAGTGTTACCGATTCTACCCATCCCGACTGATCGAAAACGGGTTGTCTATTTCCTGCATCTGGAGGATTGTCTGCGATTACATTAACTGACTTCCATTCTGAGTAGTCGAATCCGTCATAGGATCTCATCCTAATCTGGTATTCCGAATTGTGCCTTAACGACCTTGAGTCCCATGTTGAACTGAATGCACCGTTAGAGTCGAATTCAATGACTGATTCTGAGTGAACTTCGATCATTCCGTTTGCTGTATCGAGGACTTCGATATCTACTCTAGTTACCTCATTGTCATTATCCCTGGCTACCCCCTTGAAAACTGACTCCTCTGAAACGGGCATTCTGTCTGACTCCTTGGGTTCGGAGATACTCATGAAGGGCGCGCTGTTTGAATTGTCTATGGTGAGGGTAAGCTCTGCGGGAACGCATTCATCAATCACGCCATTGCAGAAGTCCGAGTCTGAGGCCCATATCTTGAAAGTGTAGTCCGCTAGTACCCTAGGCTGACCACTGAAGTCCCAAGTCCATGACCAGGATGTACCTCCAGAGACAGGAGTAACAACTTGGAAATTAGGACCAACAATTTGGAAATAAATCTCAGAAATATCCTTGCCACATTGTGATGGACATCCATAGTAATCATAGGCAGCACCTTCGAATGTAACAGTGTCATCAGAGTGAGTAGAGAATGGACTTGGAGAGCTTACCGATACTGTAGGGGCCTGGGAATTAAGCTTGAT
>CAXHFZ010000258.1:0-1631 GCA_964016325.1 uncultured Candidatus Poseidoniales archaeon
CTGGAAATGAGTGGATATGGCTCCTAGTCTTCTACTTCATAGCAAATATTGGCCTGAACGCTGCAGGGGTATTCTACAACGCATTACTCCCTCATCTCGGTACTGATGATGAGATGGATGATATCTCGAACAGGGCCTACGCCTATGGGTACCTAGGTGGAGGGCTCCTACTTATCGTACATCTTGGACTGGTTCTTGGAATAGGAGGAGACGCAGTCATTAGATTCTGCTTGGCCTCATCAGGAGTATGGTGGTTCGGTTTTGCACTTATCACTTTCAAGTACGTACCAGAGCCCCCTATGGATAATGATAAGCAAGTCCCAAACATCAGGGAAGCCTATTCCCAAGTCTGGACTACACTAAAGGAGTACAATAAATTCAGGACACTATTCATCTACATGCTGGCATACTTCTTCTTCATAGATGCGATCAATACCGTATGGGCAGTAGGGCCAATATTCGGCGCTGTAGTTCTGGGAGTATCAACCATCGAATTAATGATCACTATAGTTTTGATCCAGTTCGTCGCTTGGCCATGCGCATTATTATTTACAAGGTTGGCCAATGCATGGGGGACCAAGAATGCGCTAAATGCGTCCTTGATAGGATGGCTGGTGCTAAGCTTCGCAATTCTTGGTTTTGCACCATTGGAACTCGATACCCACGACGAGTTTGAGGTAATGTATGATTGGGATGAAGAATCTCAGTCCTACCAGGTACATGTCAATTACTATGCTAGCGAGATAGCTCAGAAGCTGGACTTCGAAGATGGTGAGTTCGATGAGCAGAAGTGGGCCAGTGATTTCTCCGAAATGCTCCCCGTAGAATTTGAAGAAAGGACCGGGACATACAAATGGGTATATGGTGAGTCTTCCGATGAAAAGCTATTGTTCCCAGTTGTGGGTGATATTTCTACAATCCTGGCATCAATATCAGATTCAAGGTTCAGTATCAGCGTTTCTGGAGGCCCTCTAGACGCCTCCTCTAATGTCGGAATTGATCATCCCTCTAGCTTGGGTGACGGAGCTCTAGACGTAATTCCAGAAACAGCAAGGGAATACGTTTGGGAGCCCTTGGGTATAGAGATTGGAATGCAATTCATGATCCTAGGCATGATGATTGGTACTCTATTTGGAGGCTCTCAAGGGTTGTCTAGGAGTATCTTCGGACAGATGATACCGGAGACAAGGAGCACAGAGTTCTTCGGATTCTTCGGATTCTTTGGAAAGGTAGCGGCTGCCGTAGGGCCACTGCTATATGCTACTATGACAGTAATGTTCGACAGTAGGGTAGGCGTACTCAGTATTGCAGTACTCATCGCCATTGGCGTTTTCCTAATGAGGTATGTGGATGTCGAACAGGGGAGAGCAGATGCAAGGGCCGAAGATGCAAGGAACCGTGGAATCTCTACTGACTCCTAGTCAGGCTATTGAAAATAAGTACCAGCTCTATTAGGACTAGGACAGGCCCCGCAACGAGAAACATTGACAAAGGATCAGGGGGGGAAAGAAAGGCCCCGAAAGCCATTCCAAGGAACCATAGTACTCCTCTATTCTCCCTGATTCCATCGCCACTCACTATCTCGTATCTGAGAAGTAAGAGAATAATTATTGGGACCTGAAAGCCGAAAA
>CAXHFZ010000259.1:0-1612 GCA_964016325.1 uncultured Candidatus Poseidoniales archaeon
GATCCTACTGAGTCTCGTGGGCTCGGAGATGTGTATAAGAGACAGATTAGAGTCGGTCCCAGTTCTTGCATAAAGCCAGACTATGTCAGCAGGCGTTCCAGCATCATCAATAGCCCCATTTGTTATCCACATCTTCCTACCATTGATTACCCAATTTCCGTCATCTCTCTGTGTTGCATTAGTCTCCATCGCCATTACGTCTGTGCCATGATCTGGCTCGCTCATTGCCATGCACCCAATCCACTCTCCACTGCACACTCGGGGGAGGATCCTTGATTTCTGTTCATGGCTTCCATTTTGAGCTAGGTTGTTGACCATCAGCTGGTCATGAGCTAAATATGCTAGACAGAATGCGGGATCGGAGTATGAAAGCTCTTCATTGATGATCGCGACTGCTGTAGCGTCCATTCCCCCTCCCCCATATTCTGAGGGAACAGAAATACCCAGAAGGCCGGAGTTTCCGAGAGTCCTGAATAAATCAGAATTGAATTTCTCATCTCTATTGAATTCCAATGCCTGTGGTTCGACTTCTTCGGAGACGAACCCCCTCACCATCTCTCTGAGCATGGAGTGTTCGTCTGTTGGATTAGCAATGTCAAGTGTCCTCCAGTCATCTGTCATGGACACCGCAGATGGCTGGGGCGTAAGAGTGATTCGGGTGACACGCCTATGGCGTGACGCGTCTACTGTCTCTTGGAAATGGTATTGTCTCCCTGATGTGATCCGCTCCGGAGAGCCATGCGCAGACTCTGTCTACCCCCAATCCGAATCCACCGTGTGGGACTCCTCCGTATCTCCTGACATCTATGTAAAATTCGTAAGGCTCCCTCGGAGTTCCCTCTTCATCGATCCTCTCAAGAATCTCTGATTCGGACCAAGTCCTCTCCCCTCCGCCTATTATCTCCCCGTATCCCTCTGGAGCGAGAAGATCGTGGCACAGGACATACTTGGGGTCTTCTGGGTCTGGCCTGTGGTAGAATGGCTTGGCAATTCGCGGATAGTGAGTCAGGAAGTGTGGGACCTCAAAATCTTGAGTGAGTATTTTTTCCTTGGTGTAGTCTAGATCCTGTCCCCACTCCACATTAACTCCCTTGTTTTGCAGAGTCTCGATAGCCTCGTCATACCTCATTCTTGGATACTTAGCGTCCGCATAATTCTGAATTAGCCCAAGGTCCCTACCCAGTTCGGATAACTCGGAGTCTCTTTCCTCCAAAAGGGAGTCAGCTATACTCCTTACTAGGGCCTCTCCATGATTCATTACTTCCTCATTTCCGCCCCATGCTATTTCCATCTCAGCGTGCCAGAACTCAGTCAGATGACGTCTTGTTCTACTTTTCTCGGCTCTGAATGACGGCGCGATTGTATAGAGTCTTTCCAATGCGGGCATCGCTGCCTCAGCGTAAAGTTGCCATGACTGAGTCAGGTAGGCCTTCTTTCCAAAATACGGGACTTCAAAGAGTGTGCTACCTCCCTCCACTGCTCCAGCAACAAAGTTTGGAGCCTGATACTCTATGAATTCGCGTTCTCTAAAGTAGGAGTGCACGGCGCCGAAAACTGTGGATCTAATCCTGTCTCTTATACACATCTGACGCTGCCGACGAATGACGTCGTG
>CAXHFZ010000260.1:0-1596 GCA_964016325.1 uncultured Candidatus Poseidoniales archaeon
ATGACACAGTGGATGTCGTCACAGAAGACTGATTCTATGTAAGATTCAAACCCTTAATACTCACAAGAGAAAGAGTCAAGTCAAGTCAGAAGAATGAGATTAGGTCTGTAGCTAGGAACACAATTTTGAAATTTGGCGCCTCCTCAACATGGGTTTCAATGCAAAAATCAGTTATGGACGGTGAACTTGACGCCTTAATCAAGGAAGAAGCATCAAAAATAAGCCCCATCAGAATGGTTATGATCAGAAGAACCCAACTAATACAGTCAGGAGTTGTCACAAATGATGGCCCAACACTAGAGGAAATCATAGCAGAAGAGGAAGCAACGAAGGAATCTACTGTAGAGGTAGAAGACGGTGAGGATAGCACTGAACACCAAGATATGATTGAAGACGAAATAAATGAATCGGAATCTGAAATGGAATCAGAGGACTCAGACGAAGAGATAGACTATGAAAATATGACTGTAGCAGAACTTAAAGTAATTCTCAAAGAAGCAGGTAAGCCAGTTTCCGGTAAGAAAGCCGACCTTATTTCTAGAATAATGGAGTAATACAATGTCCCGCGTTGCGGTGTTGTGCGGTACCGGCATGAGTAGCCTATCAAATGATATTTCACCTCCAAGCGAAAATACGATAGTCAGGGTAGATACAGAATGGGGCGAAGTACCCGTGACAATATCCCATTTGCCAGAAGGCATGGTAGCGGTAGTGGATAGGCACCACTCAGTCGGAAAAAAAAGGACCCCTCCCCACATGATTGAACACAGGGCTAATGTTATGGCTGTGAGAAGTCTGAAGCCAGACATCGTAGTAAGTATCAATTCTGTAGGATCTATGAGAGATGATTTCCCTCCTGGTAAAATTGGTATCACTTCAGATATTCTAGATTTGGCTGTAAAACCCTGGACATTTCATGATGACGATGCTCAGCATTTTGATAGGACCTCGCCCTTCGATTCAGATGCTATGTCCATATTTTCAAAATCACTTTCAAGAAATCAAGGATATGTTCCAGAGGGAATAATTGTTGCTCAATGCGTAGGCCCTCAATTCGAATCGCCTGCCGAAATCTCAGCACTAGAAAGACTCGGTGCCGATACTGTGGGCATGACATTAGGGCCCGAAAGTAGACTCATATCTGAAGCTGGGATTCCTCATGTAGCTCTCGCGTGTTCTTCCAACTGGGCGGCTGGAAGAGATCCCAAGAATCCAAAAGCCAACATTGACCATCTCTCAGTCGACAGGCTTGCTTCTTCCATGAGGGACTTAGTCTCTTATTGTATCAAATCTCTTCTAGTCGAATATAAAAAATAAAACTCAAAGTTGATTTCTATCTTACCCCTCGGATCGCTATGAACAGGAAAGTCAGCGTAGATGACTGGATATCAAGCGACGTGTCTGCTAATCCCGACGGATCCTGGCATACAATGATGGGTAGAGTAGCACAATTCCACCATAAGCACTCTTTCCAGTCCCCAGAGAATAATGGTCATGACATGGGCTACAGATTAGCTCTAACTGTAGAGGAACTCGGTGAGCTCTCCGCGGCTATAACCAAGGGTAAACCACAATCTGAGGCATCTGAAGAACTTG
>CAXHFZ010000261.1:0-1573 GCA_964016325.1 uncultured Candidatus Poseidoniales archaeon
CCACGACGTCATTCGTCGGCAGCGTCAGATGTGTATAAGAGACAGGATTAGAAGTGCAGCGGCAGGAGTTACGATTGCGAGGGAGAAAGACGCTCCTCCGTTTGAGGCTATAAGACATATCTCTGAACCCGTGGTCACAGTTGCGGTAGAACCGAAGTCAATGAAGGACCTGCCCAAGTTCATCGACGCACTCAGGGGGCTCGCAAAAGCAGACGCATCACTAGAGGTATCTACAAACCAGGAGACTGGTGAGGCTTTACTAGCTGGTATGGGTGAGTTGCATCTTGAAATTACTGTTTACAGACTAGAAGAAGAGCAGGGCATCAAAGTCAAGGTCAGTGAGCCAATCGTTGTCTACAGAGAATCTGTTCAATCTGATAACAAGGGAAGGCCCTTTGAAGGAAAGTCTCCAAATAGGCATAACAGATTCTATGTAGAGGCAGAGCCTCTTCCTGATATCGTTGTCGAGAAACTAAGAGCTGGTGAATTCAGAGATGGTACTGTCAGATCCAAAGATGCAAAGGAAATAGGCGATCAATTCGCCGAACTAGGCATGAACAAGGACTTGATGAGGAAGATATACGCTATTAATGGAACAAACGTCCTTGTAAATGACACCAAGGGAATACAGAATCTTCATGAGACTAGGGAACTCATAATTGATGGATTCAATGATGTCTGCAAGAAGGGCCCGGTTGCTGATGAGCCTCTAATGGGGGTCATGGTAAGGCTTGTTGACGCCAAACTACACGAGGACGCCATCCACAGGGGACCAGCTCAAACTATTCCCGCTGTGAGGAACGCTGTCAAGGGAGCTTTCATGAGATCAAGACCTGTAATCTTCGAACCCATTCAGAAAATCCAGATAGACTCTCCTAATGACGTGATTGGCGGAGTTACCAGGGAAGTCTCCACAAGAAGGGGAATAATAGAAGACATGCCTGTTGAGGATGGAGTTACCAAGGTAATTGGTACGATTCCCGTTGCTGAGACATTCGGGTTCTCTAACGACATTAGGGCAGCGAGCCAAGGAAGGGCTATTTGGAATATGGAAAATGCAGGCTTCGTTCACTTACCCCCTAATCTGTATGAGAAGGTTACAGCCGAGATTAGGGAAAGAAAGGGATTAAAGCCCGAGATTCCAGGCGAGACTCACTATCAGGATTAGTTCAATTAATCCTGACCAACTGGAAATCAGTCATCTCTCTTAGAATAGTCAGTGATTCTGACTCCTCAAGTATGTCGAGGCACGAATGAGCCTTTGAGTGGTGATACATTGCCCTGTCTTTGGCATATTTTATTGAGTCGTTATCATGCAACTCCTGAACGGCTTCAGCGAGTAAATCCGGAGAGCAATTTCCCGAGCCGTATGCCTTAGAGAAAGAAGGTAGATGATTTCCCGAATCCAGAGCATGAATAGCAATGAGAGTTCTTTTTCCTTGCAGAATATCTGATCCTGCGGGCTTTCCAAGAGTTTCAGTATCCCCAGTGATGTCAATAAGATCGTCCATTAGCTGGAAACACTGTCTCTTATACACATCTGACGCTGCCGACGAATGACGTCGGGGGGGTG
>CAXHFZ010000262.1:0-1572 GCA_964016325.1 uncultured Candidatus Poseidoniales archaeon
CCCACCACTCGCGTCGGACAGTCTCCTTCATCATGTATGCGAAATTACGGGCTTCGCGTGTGCGGTCATCAATCTCCTTACCTTCATGTAATGCCTAGTTGAATCGACGTATTTTGATATATTGATTTGATCATTTTAAATAATAATGTGCTTTCTCGGGATCATGCCTTGTGAATGTTGTAACTGTGACCCTTGCGACAGTAACTGTTCTTGCGATGGATGCTGCTGAATACACAGCGGAGCACGTAGAAGTACGCCCACCATTATCCGGTAAGCTCCGAGTCGAAGTTGATGGATTGCAATATTTCTATCAGATAGTTAAAGACCCAGAATATGGGCATCTTCCTTAGGTTAGTATGGATTGATAATTGTCGATATCTCTTCGACAATCTCGAAGTCGGGGTAGTACTTCACGTTCTGCCATACTATCTGGCCGTCCGGTCCGAGAACCTGAAGGGTCGGCGTCCTTGGGTTTCCGAAGGCTTCGCCAAGTGGGACGTCGCTAGGTACGCCTGTCTCGGCGTTCCATGCTACTGCGGATGAGTAAGGCGTCAATACGGGCCATGGAGAATACTGCTCTGAAGTGTTGTTCCCGAAAACCTCGAAGAACGACTCCCTGCTTTCGAAATTCGGGTATCTCTGGACAGTAATTACGTTCGATTCGTTGGATATTGTACCATTTGCGATTGACTCCCTGATCATCTCGGTCCATTCGTGACACCCCCTACAGCCAGATGCCGCCCACAGGATGAGAGTGTTCTGTCCCGACGAGTTCTCAAGCACATTGTAATCGTTGTAACGGTCCACTTCCCTCTCAAGCGTTTGAGCAACAATGTTCATCCTATTCAGTGAGCTTTCATTTTCTGGGTCTGACACTTCGACATCTGACACGTCGGAAATACAGCCAGAGAGTGGCAGCAGCATACAGGTCATCACCAGTGGAAACCAATTCATGGCATACTCATTCTTTAGATAATCATAAACAGTTGTTTCTGTTTAAACTGTCATATCACGCTAAAATGCAGAAGGCCCCTCATTACTTTCGCTATGAAAACCAATGTATCTTCATCTTCTAGCTCCTAAACGAAAACTCTTGCAGCACACGAAACCTTGCCATCCGATTCCGTTAGAATCATACAAGTGTTTATTCTTGATTTTGAATAGCGCGCGGTATGCGAAGTGTTGTCCGAATCGTACCGACTCACTCCGTGATGGAGGGAGGGGGTTTCAAGGTCCGTAGGCCATATTCCATGAGCGCTCTACTTAGCCCGTTTCTGCTGTTGGACGAGATGGGGCCCAACGTTACCGGACCCGGCGAGGCCGTGGGTGCTCCTTGGCACCCCCACAGGGGATTCGAGACCGTTACATATCTCCTCGATGGCCGGATGAAACACGAAGACAGTGCCGGGAACAAAGGGGAGCTCAACCCCGGAGACGTTCAGTGGATGACTGCGGGAAGAGGTATTATCCACTCCGAGTTGCCGCATGACGAATTCCAGAAAACAGGAGGGAGGACTCATGGCTGTCTCTTATACACATCTGACGCTGCCGACGAATGACGTCGTGGAGATC
>CAXHFZ010000263.1:0-1534 GCA_964016325.1 uncultured Candidatus Poseidoniales archaeon
TGATTTTCCATGTAGGCTACCAACCCATCTGATAACTCTCTTGACATCTACTGTCACATTTTCATCGGTTTCACCGACCGCTAATGGGGCTCCCTTGACCAATTCCCAAAATGCCTCATTGAGTTTCTTAGTCGTGAAGACGGGCCTACTATTATTTTCCCTTAATCTTTCTATTCTTCCTCCGGAGATAGATTCAGAGGCCAATTTCTTGATTTGTTCCTTGGAACATGAGAAGTTCCTTGATTTGAGACTTGAATATAATCGATTTATGGATTCGGCAGAATTTTCACCTGATGAAATATCTGCCAGTGTTCCAACTATATCGTCGAATCCCAAATCAATCCTCTTAGACCATCCAATCTTAGGCCCTGACATTACAGATTGTACATCAATACCGACGCCAGTAATGTAGTTTACTAGCTCCCTCCTAGCGTTTGAATCAAGATGCATCAGAGATGGGTCCCTGACATGAATATGGAATCCTCTGTGACCTGAGAAGGTTGTTTGTACATATTTCTCGTCAAATCCAAACTCTGGATGAAGGAAGTCTGACCAAAGACTCCATGCCTGTTCCTGAATTTTCTCCATCATTCCCGGGAAGTCATTATCTGAAACACCCGGAAGATGATCCCCATCGAGATCGAAGATTAAATCTGCACCTAACCAGCCCTTCTCAGCCATTTTTCTTTGGCTGGGGTCATGGTAGTATGCCGTACTATGAAAACACGAATGGGGGGATCTTGTCTGTAAATACTTCAGTAAATCTACTTTAGTGGGTAGGGCTCGGTGTCTGTCGGGGGGTTTAGAACCCCAGGGAATGAACATCCACTCTCTAGAGCGGAGTCTTGGAGGCGTCCACAAATCGCCAGTAGACAATGAACGATAGTAGTCTCCAAATCTAAGTGCGTACCTGCTCCAACCGATGGCCACGTTACCTAGGGGAGACAGTCCTTCATGAAGGTGCCCATCATTCCAACGGTAGCTTGGATGGGACTTCTCGAGAATCAGTAGCGGAGCCCTGGCCCATTAGTTCCACGTATGCCTCATAGCATACGTATTTGTCGTCAACAACTATAGCTTCTGAGAAAGTAATCGGCTTACCCGTGACGGAGCAAATAGGACCGAGCTGTCCTGTGGCCGTGGATAACTTGTCGGGGTCCGGCATGTGTAGACGTCAGGGTAGCGATTATTCACTCTTACTACAGAGAGTTATGACACGGAGGAATTTTGAATCTCCTTGCGTGCGGGTGTACATGAGCGATGAGACAGTGTACAGAGTTGGACACTCTCCAGACCCAGATGACGCATTCATGTTCCATGCAATGACAACAGGCGCAATAGACACTCAAGATAGAAAATATGAACACGTTCTATTGGATATCGAGACATTGAATCAGCATGCAATTAAAGGCGATTACGAGGTTTCTGCAGTTAGCATACACTCGTTCCCCGACATTTCTGATAAGTATCATTTAATGAACTGTGGAGCTTCAATGGGAGAGGGATACGGACCAATGATAATTTCCAAAGAAGA
>CAXHFZ010000264.1:0-1529 GCA_964016325.1 uncultured Candidatus Poseidoniales archaeon
GATCCTACTGAGTCTCGTGGGCTCGGAGATGTGTATAAGAGACAGCTGTACAATGCTGTTTGGTACTGTTGAATCTATAGGAGACAGAATCAACCATTTGTTGAGACTCAGAGAACAACAAGATGAATCATTGGGGTTTCAGTGTTTTGTCCCTTATCCATTCCTGCCGGATAAGACAAGGCTACCCGAAGCACAGCTCGCCACTGGGCAGGAGATAATACGCATGATTTCTGTCTCTAGGCTAATGTTAGACAATATACCTCATATCAAGGCTTACAGGATGAATATTGGTGATAAACTCGCCTCATATGCAATTAATTGTGGCGCGGACGATGTTGATGGAACAGTTGGCCATGAAGAAATAATGCATGAAGCTGGAAGTAAGACAAGCCTCACCACCAGCTCAGAACAATTGGCCAGAATGGTGTTCTCATCTGGTGCTACACCAGTAAGGAGAAACTCCACTTACTCAAAATTTGAGATAATCAATCTACCGGAAGAAAAATCCTCCCATGTTCTCCCTGTCATCACAGTCGAGGTTCCTTAAATGAGTTGGAAGGAAGTAATTGGCAGGGTATCTTTTTCTAACTGCGACCCTATTTTTGATGGAATTAGTCCGCAATGGACAGTTCTCTCAGCACCACCAGCATGGTTAACTGGCCATGTGATGAGAAGGGACTGTATTGCAGCTCCAATTCCATCTGCAGATTATGCTTCTAATAGTGAAAAACTAATCCTGCTTCCGGATATAGGAATAGTCAGTAATGGCGAGGTTGGCTCTGTACTACTTTTCGGGAATCGCCCGATAGAAAATATGAGGGATATTGCCCTGCCAACTGACTCTTCAACCTCTAAGGTGTTACTAAGTTGGATTATCAAGAATCGTGGTCTAGATCCGAAATTCATTGAGACTGGGCCGGATATAAATATCATGTTGGAAAAATGCGATGGGGCTCTTCTCATAGGCGATAGAGCAATTTTAGCCTCTATTTCCCATCCAGAATTAGTGAAAATGGATTTAGGAGCCGAATGGACCAGGATTACAGGCTTACCAATGGTCTTCGGAGTGTTCGTAGCTAGAAGGGACTCCCCAGAGGATACTTTGAGAGAAGCACATTATGAAATGATTAAACAAGTAGAGCTCTTTGAAAACGATCCAAATTGGAGAGCTTCTGTAATATCCAGAACATCTAAAAAACTTGGTTTTCCCGAAGAAAGGGTTGAAGATTATTTTAGGGAGGAGGTCAGGAATAGAATGTCTCAAGACGATATCGACGGGCTCCTATTATTCTTAAAAGAGGCATGTGGGATGTTGGAGCCCCCCGTCTGGCTCGAACCTCATTCTGAATAATTCAGCTTTCTGCTGGAAACCCATTCTAGTAGGTCTAGTGCTACTTCGCATGACTCTGCGACTACGATGTCTTTGTCGTCCTTGAATCTCTCCAAAACGCTCAGAGCTGTCCTATCGCCTATCGCCCCCAGAGCCTCCGCGGCCTCGTGTCTGACCATTACATCCTCTTCATAATCTT
>CAXHFZ010000265.1:0-1514 GCA_964016325.1 uncultured Candidatus Poseidoniales archaeon
GATCCTACTGAGTCTCGTGGGCTCGGAGATGTGTATAAGAGACAGGGACATAGAGATCGAGGGGGCTACCGGTGCCCTCATACACGTGACTGGAGGGCCCTACATGACAATGGAGCAAGCCACTCAGGTCTGTGATCTGATGACCTCCAGGCTATCTCCCGAGGCCAACGTTATCTTCGGTGCGAGGCAGGATCCAGCCTTCGGTGACACCATCAAGGTGATGTCGATAATAACCGGTGTCGCCAACAAGCGCCTCGATGAGGAGATGATGAGCGCAGATATGCTGGGGGAAGCCCTGAATATAGCCAGAAAGGGCAGGAAACCGAGTGATAGCGGTTTCCAGAGATTCGACTGATTTCCCACTCAGACAGGGGTAAGTCTCAAACCGGTTGGGTTACGGGTGGGATGTATGGCACACGCGAAAGTGACTGTAGCAATGGGGCTCGCTGTACTGATGGCACTCTCAACTATTGGTGCTCCTGTGGCGGCGCAGGAAGTCGTTGTTGACCCTAGGCAACCCTCCCCTGAGAATCCAGACATGCATGTCTTTGGTTCAGATGATTTAGCAAACTGCTTCATGCACTTCGATGGCAATGATACCAGTGGTTCAGCTGCTGATGGATATGGCGAGAAGGTATGGAACGGGCAAAATTCGAGAATAGAAGTTGATTACACCTGTAGAATGGAGTCTTTCAAGCAAGACATGTATAACAGTGAGAATGGTAGCATTACAGTTCACTTAGAGTTCGAAATTGAGAGTCAATCAGAGTGCCAGGATACTGATGCCCAGTGCAAGAACCTCACGTTAACCTTGTACAAGGGTGGGCTTCAGGTAGCTCAAGAGGTGTTTATGGCAATAACCACCAATGGAGATACCTTCTCAGTTGATTGGAATATCCCAATCAACGAGAATATGACGAGATTCAACAAGAGCGAGGAGCCACAAATACAAGTTGAGTTCAATTATCCCGGATATAGTGATGTCATCTGTGGATTTTTCAATTCTTGTGGCGGATCATTCAGGATGTATTATCACTCTCCAGATAATCCTGCGGCAGAAATTGAATTCCCAGTAGTTAATCAGACGATGCCCGAAGGTACTGATGACGATGATGGAGGCTTGATCGGTGGAGTCACTGACTCTGTTCCAGGATTCGGCCTTCTAGCAGGAGTAGGTTCTCTTGCTATGGCTGCAGTAGCGGCAAGTAGATCCTCTCGTGAGGACTAGAGGGAATCGAAAGCGACATCGCTCTCATCGCCTGTCCCCAGATCCTTGATTCTGACCTTACCCGATGACCACTCGTCAGGCATCAGCATGACCAGCCTCTCGGCTCCGGTTCTCTCAGCGTGCTTGAAGACCCACTTCATCTTCTTGCTCTCGAGAACCAAGTCCACCTTCCTCCCACTCTCCCTGAGCTTCGAGGAAACCGACATCGCGGCTCCCCTGAGAGACTCGTCCATGCAGAAGACCACATCCGAGACCCCTGATGAGATATCTGGGAGGAGTCCCTTGT